>NZ_MUFR01000100.1:0-1200 GCF_001996185.1 Salinivibrio costicola subsp. alcaliphilus | reverse complement strand
GACCTTGTATCTCTCCTGGAGTTGAGGTTAGCTACCTCTGTTCCGGTGAGTTTGGTGATGCTGAGTCCGACCTTAGCACCTGATGCTGTTATGTAGATCAGCGCCCAGACTCTTTTGTTCTTATACATTGAATGGTATCCAAGCACCTGTTTTCAGTGATGCTGCATGTACAAGGGTAGTGAGAGATGCATTATATCGGTATTGATATCAGTAAAGCCAAACTCGATTGTTGTTGGTTACGTGACGCGGAAAAAAACAAATTCAAAACCAAAGTATTTAAGAATAATGCGGCAGACAGCAAGGCCTTAGACATCTGGCTTACAAGTCTGACCAAAGCTGATCCCAGTGAGATTACCGTGTTGATGGAAGCAACCGGTATCTACCATGAAAATCTTGCTCATTATCTTTTTGAGCGCGGCTATCAGATCTGTGTTGTTAACCCAGCCCGAACTAAAGAGTTTGCATCCAGTCTGGGTAATACTCACAAGACGGATGCCAAAGACAGCCAGATATTAGCTCTCTATTGTCACAGAATGCATCCTGAACTCTGGCAGCCGGAACGCCCGGAAATTCGTGAATTAAAAGCACTTCTGGCACGCTTAGAATCGTTGGAGACAGATTTAAACCGCGAGACTAATCGCTTGGAGAAAGCCGAGTTTAACTGTTCTTCAGAGCGTGTCATTGGGTCATTAAACCTGATGATCGAACAGCTTAAAGCGGAGAAAAGGCGACTTGAAGATGATATCGACAACCATATTGGTCGCTACCCACAGTTGAGAAAAGATCGCCAGTTGATGGAAAGCATTCCGGGTGTAGGACCGATAGTCTCCCGTTTAATGCTTAGCGTGCTGCACAGCCGTTCATTCAGAACAGCGGGGCAAGTTGCTGCATTTTTAGGGTTAGTCCCCCGCATACAACAGTCTGGACAATGGAAAGGCCGTAGCCGTCTAAGTAAACAAGGGCCCGCTAATGTCAGAGCAAAGCTGTATATGGCGGCAGTTGTTTGCTTGAGATATAACCCGGATATCCAGGTACAATATCAGCGCCTAATGGAAAACGGTAAAAGTAAAATGCAGGCTTTAGGAGCTGGAATGCGCAAGCTGGTACAGATTTGTTTTGGTGTTGTAAAACATCAAAGCGAATACCACCCGCAAGTGGTTACATAACCCTTTACGGATGGTTCGGAGAGATGGTATCTAC
>NZ_MUFR01000099.1:0-1309 GCF_001996185.1 Salinivibrio costicola subsp. alcaliphilus | reverse complement strand
TTGTCTTCGCGTGTCATGATATCGCTCCGATAGTGAAGGAGCCATATCAATATCAGGTCATCGTGGTTATCTGAATGTGGGGAGAAATGGCCGCTTACGTTTGTATGCGCCAAAGACAACGCCACCGAACAAGAATTTCGCCAGCAAGTCCTGCAAGCCTTTATTGAGCACAAAGCGATGGACTTTATATTCAACACCATCAAAGCCATTGCGCTGCAAGATTACTCTGAGGATGAGATAACGGAGCAGCAACTATGATGGTGACCTTTATTTCTCAGTGCGAGAAAAAGGCACTGAAGAAAACCCGCCGCGTGCTCGATGCCTTTGCCAACCGAATTGGTGATAACACCTGGCAAACGCTGATCACCGAAGATGGCCTAAACACGGTGCGAAAAATGCTGAGCAAAACCGCCAGCCGCAGCACCGCGGTCAGTTGTCATTGGATTCGCTCTCGCTCACGCAGCCAGTTGTTATGGGTGGTGGGAAATAAAAATAAATTTAATGCAGAGGGATATGTGCCTGTTAATAGTACTTCTGCTGATTTGAACCCAAAACAACATTTTTATTTAAATACCAATGTCATTGCGTTGTTGGCTCAATTGGCAGGCTTTTTTCATGATGTAGGAAAAGCAATTACTTTGTTTCAACAGAAGCTCATACCATGCAGTCAAGGAATAGCTTGTGAGCCATACCGACATGAATGGGTGTCATTAAGAATTTTTCAGGCCTTTGTTAACGAGGATAGCGACCAGGCTTGGTTGGCTAGACTAGCAGACATTAATCATAGTACCGAGTCATTTGTACTTGAAAATTTAAATGGGCTAAGAGATGGAATTGCTAAGAATCCTAAGAATCCTTTTGAATACCTACCGCCTTTGGCAAAGTTGGTTGCATGGCTAATAGTCTCACATCACAAGTTGCCCCAGTACCCAAAGGGAGGGGATAACCCGCCAGTATTTGAAAATTCGCAATTATGGTTATCAAAGTTATTTGAAGCTTGTTGGAATTCACCTCAATGCTTAAACACTGATTGGTCTAAAGCAAACATCGAAGAAAATTGGAGTTTTCCATATGGGACACCATTTAAAAGTGCTCAATGGCAAACACAAGTTAGTATTGTTGCTAAAGAAATATTAAAAGAAGGCCGTTGTTTTACCAATTGGTTTAACCAACATTTTACGATGCACTTATCTAGGCTATCACTCATGTTGTAAGCGGTTAATAAACCGGTGAACGCCTACTCGACATCACTGAGATCCACACACCATGGCATCAGATCTGACATATCATCCGATGGCGACCGTTTGGG
>NZ_MUFR01000098.1:0-1340 GCF_001996185.1 Salinivibrio costicola subsp. alcaliphilus | reverse complement strand
GCTACCTCAGCGAGAAGAGAGCTGTGATGTCAGCGATTTATTGCCCTATAACAAAGCGCCCATTCAATCACCAGGCGGGTAGAAATACCCGCTTACTTTATATCTACTTAAAATTGTTCAATTTCAGCGTAGGACAGAATCATTTCATCGACTTTGAAAAATAAAAGAAAAAGACAAAAAAACCTCAAGTATCTGATTAATATAAAATTAAAGCATGATCTTCGTTGTCACAGGCATTGTTCTATCCCTGATATTGTTGAAAGCGTGCAACATCTCATAAAAATGTAACCCACTGATATTAACAATCCAAAAGCATGACGCTAGTCACTCTATGTAGTGCTCATTTCCCTTAAGGTTCGCCTAACTTTTTAAACAGGTACTCTCTGATGAAAAAAAACGCCCTCGCTAGTCTGATCATGCTCTCACTCTCGTTCCCCACTCTTGCCGCTGATGGGGATATGCATAATGTCACTATCCTTGGCACATCAGATTTACATGGCCATTTCATGCCATGGGATTACGCGGCAGACAAACTCAATATGCGTGGCAGTTTGAGCCAGATCGCGACCAAGGTAGCGGATATTCGTAGCACCAACAAAAACGTCATCATGGTCGATGCGGGTGACACCATTCAAGGTAACTTTGTCGAGACGTTTAAGGATGAAGCGACAAGTCCAATGATGCTTGGTTTTAACCAAATGGATTATGATGTATGGGTCATGGGTAACCACGAGTTTGATTTTGGCTTGGATGTTTTGCAGCGCTCGCTCGATCAATTTGAGGGACAATCACTCGGCGGCAATATTAAACGACCTGACGGCAACCCTTTTTTACCCGCTCATACCATCATCGAGCGAAATGGCATCAAAGTGGGTGTAATTGGTATGGATACACCGATGACACAAGTCTTTGCCGAAGGCACCGGGCGACTCGAAGGCGTGACCTTTACCAACCTTCACTGGAAGTTAAAAAAGTGGTCGAGACACTCAAAAATGATGTCGACGCTCTTATCTTAGTCGCCCACATGGGCCTGGATAATGAAAACGACATTGCGAATACCGGGGTCACAGATATTGCCAATGCCAATCCAGAACTTGATGCGATTGTCGCCGGCCATATGCATACTCGCATTGATAAAGCAGTTGTTAATGGTGTGATCGTGACTGAGCCGGATAAATACGGTCGTGCTCTATCTCGTATTGATCTCTCGTTTGAGGAAAAAAACGGTCAATACACATTGGTTATACCCGTGATCATTGAAGATGCTTGATTTTACGTAGAAACAGGATCATGATTCCTACCTATGAAAGTGACTTTAACCAAACAGCAGAAGCTTGAAC
>NZ_MUFR01000097.1:0-1367 GCF_001996185.1 Salinivibrio costicola subsp. alcaliphilus | reverse complement strand
CAATCTGTGTGAACACTCGCAAGAATAGCGTCAGTAAGGAGGTGATCCAGCCCCAGGTTCCCCTAGGGCTACCTTGTTACGACTTCACCCCAGTCATGAACCACACCGTGGTAAACGCCCTCCCGAAGGTTAAGCTATCTACTTCTGGTGCAGCCCACTCCCATGGTGTGACGGGCGGTGTGTACAAGGCCCGGGAACGTATTCACCGTGGCATTCTGATCCACGATTACTAGCGATTCCGACTTCATGGAGTCGAGTTGCAGACTCCAATCCGGACTACGACAAACTTTAAGGGATTCGCTAAACATCGCTGTCTCGCTGCCCTCTGTATCTGCCATTGTAGCACGTGTGTAGCCCTACTCGTAAGGGCCATGATGACTTGACGTCGTCCCCACCTTCCTCCGGTTTATCACCGGCAGTCTCCCTGGAGTTCCCACCATTACGTGCTGGCAAACAAGGATAAGGGTTGCGCTCGTTGCGGGACTTAACCCAACATTTCACAACACGAGCTGACGACAGCCATGCAGCACCTGTCTCAGCGCTCCCGAAGGCACGCCTCTATCTCTAAAGGCTTCGCTGGATGTCAAGAGTAGGTAAGGTTCTTCGCGTTGCATCGAATTAAACCACATGCTCCACCGCTTGTGCGGGCCCCCGTCAATTCATTTGAGTTTTAACCTTGCGGCCGTACTCCCCAGGCGGTCTACTTAATGCGTTAGCGCCGAAAGCCAAAGTCTAAAACCTCAACCTCCAAGTAGACAGCGTTTACGGCGTGGACTACCAGGGTATCTAATCCTGTTTGCTACCCACGCTTTCGCATCTGAGCGTCAGTCTTTGTCCAGGGGGCCGCCTTCGCCACTGGTATTCCTTCAGATCTCTACGCATTTCACCGCTACACCTGAAATTCTACCCCCCTCTACAAGACTCTAGCCTGCCAGTTTCAAATGCGGTTCCGAGGTTGAGCCCCGGGCTTTCACATCTGACTTAACAAACCGCCTGCATGCGCTTTACGCCCAGTAATTCCGATTAACGCTCGCACCCTCCGTATTACCGCGGCTGCTGGCACGGAGTTAGCCGGTGCTTCTTCTGCAGCTAACGTCAAGCCGTGCACGTATTAAGTACACGACCTTCCTCACTGCTGAAAGTGCTTTACAACCCGAAGGCCTTCTTCACACACGCGGCATGGCTGCATCAGGGTCTCCCCCATTGTGCAATATTCCCCACTGCTGCCTCCCGTAGGAGTCTGGGCCGTGTCTCAGTCCCAGTGTGGCTGATCATCCTCTCAAACCAGCTAAGGATCGTTGCCTTGGTAAGCCATTACCTTACCAACTAGCTAATCCTAACTGGGCCCATCCCAACGCGATAGCTTA
>NZ_MUFR01000096.1:0-1461 GCF_001996185.1 Salinivibrio costicola subsp. alcaliphilus | reverse complement strand
CATTGATTCAATTAACCAGTGCGAGCGAGTGGCATCATGAAGCTCTTTCGCTGTCAGTGCTTTTGAACTTATATAATAGCGCACAGAAATATCGGATTCTTCGGCGTGTTTGCCTTCTTGTCGAACACTCACCATGATGCCCATCGTTTTTAGTTCAGGCCAATCATAAGCCAAATCACCTAATACACTTAAATTGGTATTAATCAGCGCACATCGTGTTTCCAAACGCCCATGCGATTTCTCTTGTGATGAATAGCTATCGCCATCAAAATGTTGAAGCATTGAGGGGCGGTAATAATTATCAAACGCTTCATCTAACCTGCCTTGATTTCCTTTAACAGCAAGCAAGTAATCAGCATTTTTATCGATAATTTTCTGTGCAATTTTTCGCTGACAACCCATGGCATCAATGGTAATCAAACAACCTGAAATATCGAGCAATTCTAGTAGCTTAGGGATGGCAGTGATCTCGTTCGTCTTACTGTCTACTTTTGACTGTCCAAGGCATACACCATTTGCGGTTGCGAATGCATTAACCATATGAATCGCAGCTTGGTCTGTTGCTCTGTTATACGATCCTTTCAGTGTTTTTCCATCAATGGCAATGACTTCACCATCCGTTAATTCATGACACGATTTCATCCATTCTATAAAAGCGTTTTGTAATGCTTTTGTACTGATGGTTCCCATCACTCTTGCAATCGTATCTGCCGATGGTGATGTTTTACCTGAGAAGCCAAAGCGTAATAAAAAATCACGCTGCTTACGTCCATAATCACTAATACCTTTCCAGGTATCATGCCCAGACAACACCGCACAAATCGTTATCAAAATAATATCTGATAACGTATGTTCAACTTTACCTTCTTGGCGAACATCTCTAATGGAAATGAAATGCATAAATGGACTTTTATCTTCTGTCATTTAAAATCTCCTAAACGTTAGGAGACCATTAAATAGCACTGAAAATGATCAACAAATTGATCCCTTATTTTCACTTATTTTAATTAATAAACGTGGCATGACGCACGGTTTTTAGCCTTAAATAACAACTTAGTCATTAATTCGCTACCCCAGGCATGCCGCGGATCTTCATGCGTTTTCCCTGTTCTTTATAATAATCCATTCGATCAACTCAAATTGATGGCTAACGCCCTGTTAAGGTGTGAGCAACACAATACCGATGCCGCCGCATACCACCTTAAACACTAAACGCAACGCATAGTAAAAATTCCACGCGTTGCGAATCACTCTTAAACAGTTTGTATGGATAATCTCACCCGTATTTGGGTAAAGTGAGACCCAGGCTTTAGCTGCAACTAAAGCTTTCTAATGTGCAGTTCGATTGAACGCTGGCTCCTCCCCCCGGTGTCAGGATAGTTGTCCAGATATTGAATCGCCCTAAAATCCAGCTATGGAGGGCTAATGGAGGACACTATGCCGAGATATTCCGAAGAAAGA
>NZ_MUFR01000095.1:0-1477 GCF_001996185.1 Salinivibrio costicola subsp. alcaliphilus | reverse complement strand
GAGCTCGTTGTAGCCCTCGCCTTGGTGGCTCTCGCTGCGCCAAACCGTCTTGGTTTTGTGTGCCGGTAAGGTATAAGGCGGCACATTGGTGGCATGATAGGTGCGGCCGGTGATAATCGGTTGGTCGGGGTCACCGTGTAAGAATGACACAATCACTTCATGGCCAATGCGGGGAATGGCCATCATACCGTATTGGCTGCCCGCCCAACCTTGGGCCACCCGTATCCAGCAGCTGCTTTTGTCATCGCCGTTAGAATAGCGGTCCCACGGGAAGTGGACTTTCACTCGCCCGTGTTCATCACAGAAGATTTCTTCGCCATCCGGTCCCACCACGGTGCCTATCATGGGGCCATCCACTTGAGGTTTAGGCGTCGGCGTCGCCCGCCACGGGGTGGTGGCGGGAATAAGCATAAACTGGTTGTTGTAGGTGGTGGCGCCTTGGCCACCTTCTTCTTCCATCGCTTGTGGTTGGCTGCCTTGGTGATGCACCCGCACCACTTGCCACGCTTGGTTCACGCCCTCATCCAGATGGTCGCTGATGGTAAAGCGATAGCCAGCCCGTAATGCCGGCTCATTGCTTTGGCCGTTGGCGTGCTCGGCCTCGCGGCGTAAGTATTCTAAGCGGGTTTGGTTAAATGCCTGTCCAGTGGCGTCGTCTTTAAAGCGGCCCGGAAAGTCAAAGTGCTCGTAGCTGTCGGTACGCTGGTAATCAATGCCATCGGCTTGCGCCGCTTGTTGAAAACTATAACGGGGCTTTTTAAAGCTGTAGTCTTTTAACGCCGTGTGGCTAGGCTGCGCCGCGGTGTGGCGTGTGAGGCCATAGATATACGGCGTGTCGGTGCGACCGCCGCTTAAGGCGTTATAGGGCACAGGGCGCTCAAGCTGGGGCAAGCTGTTTGGCGCATCGGTCACCACCAGGGTATGGGTGGTGGCGTCGTGCTCATGGTGATACACCAAGCCCTCTTCTGCCGCTAAGCGGTGGAAGAACGCCAAGTCACTTTCACGGTGCTGGACACAGTATTCGCGCTCGGCATAGTCGCGAGTGAGCGAGAAGCTAACCTCCGTCACCCCCATTTCTGTGAGCAGGGTTTCTAGAATAGTCGGCACGGTTTGGTGCTGGAAGGTGCGACTGTTTTGGCGAAGCGACAGACGATACAGAGCGGGCACCAAGGTTAAGCGGTAGCGGGTAAAGTGATGACCAATGTC
The DNA here is from genome assembly GCF_001996185.1 of Salinivibrio costicola subsp. alcaliphilus. NCBI lineage: Bacteria > Pseudomonadati > Pseudomonadota > Gammaproteobacteria > Vibrionales > Vibrionaceae > Salinivibrio > Salinivibrio costicola. The sequence continues at coordinate 271 of NZ_MUFR01000095.1, read as the reverse complement.
ACCTTGGCTAAAGGCACTAGCAATGCCCTGCACCCGTTTGACCAGCTCGCCGTTGCGCCACAGCGTCAGCTGCACGGGCTTGTCGACCACTTGCTCTGGCGTGAGGTCGGTATGGCGGCTCGCCAATGCCACCTCATACTGGAACCCATACACCGGGTTGCCATTCAGGCCAGCTTGGTGAGAGAGGCACTCGTCCCCTTGGTAGTCCACCACCACGAACGGTTGCGGGTCGAGCCCCGCCACGGTTAACGCTATTTGCAATGTCGCCATC
>NZ_MUFR01000094.1:0-1477 GCF_001996185.1 Salinivibrio costicola subsp. alcaliphilus | reverse complement strand
GAGCTCGTTGTAGCCCTCGCCTTGGTGGCTCTCGCTGCGCCAAACCGTCTTGGTTTTGTGTGCCGGTAAGGTATAAGGCGGCACATTGGTGGCATGATACGTGCGGCCGGTGATAATCGGTTGGTCCGGGTCACCGTGTAAGAAGGACACAATCACTTCATGGCCAATGCGGGGTATGGCCATCATGCCGTATTGGCTGCCTGCCCAGCCTTGCGCCACCCGTATCCAGCAACTGCTTTTGTCATCGCCGTTGGAATAACGGTCCCACGGGAAGTGGACTTTCACTCGCCCGTGTTCATCACAGAAGATTTCTTCGCCGTCCGGTCCCACCACGGTGCCTATCATGGGGCCATCCACTTGAGGTTTGGGTGTGGGGGTTGCACGCCACGGGGTGGTGGCAGGAATAAGCATAAACTGGTTGTTGTAGGTGGTGGCGCCTTGGCCGCCCTCTTCTTCCAGTGCTTGTGGTTGGCTGCCTTGGTGGTGCACCCGCACCACTTGCCACGCTTGGTTGACGCCCTCATCCAGATGGTCACTGATGGTAAAGCGATAGCCCGCCCGTAATGCCGGCTCATTGCTTTGCCCGTTGGCATGCTCGGCCTCACGGCGTAAGTACTCTAAGCGGGTTTGGTTAAATGCCTGGCCGGTGGCGTCGTCTTTAAAGCGGCCCGGGAAGTCAAAGTGCTCGTAGCTGTCGGTACGCTGGTAATCAATGCCATCGGCTTGCGCCGCTTGTTGGAAGCTGTAGCGCGGTTTTTTGAAGCTGTAGTCTTTTAACGCCGTGTGGCTAGGCTGCGCCGCGGTGTGACGTGTCAGGCCATCGATATACGGCGTGTCGGTGCGACCGCCGCTGACAGCATTATAGGGCACAGGACTGTCAAGCTGGGGCAAGCTATCTGGCGCATCGGTCACTATCAGGGTATGGGTGGTGGCATCGTGCTCATGGTGATACACCAAGCCTTCTTCTGCCGCTAAGCGGTGGAAGAACGCCAAGTCACTTTCACGGTGCTGGACACAGTATTCGCGCTCGGTATAGTCACGGGTTAGCGAGAAGCTCACCTCCGTCACCCCCATTTCCGTGAGCAGGGTTTCTAGAATAGTCGGCACGGTTTGGTGCTGGAAGGTACGACTGTTTTGGCGAAGCGACAGACGATACAGGGCGGGCACCAAGGTTAAGCGGTAGCGGGTAAAGTGATGACCAATGTCACCTTGGCTAAAGGCACTGGCGATGCCCTGTACCCGTTTGACCAACTCACCGTTGCGCCACAGCGTCAGCTGCACGGGCTTGTCGACCACTTGCTCTGGCGTGATGTCGGTATGGCGGCTCGCCAAGGCCACCTCATACTGGAACCCATACACCGGGTTACCATTCAGGCCGGCTTGGTGAGAGAGGCACTCGTCCCCTTGGTAGTCCACCACCACGAACGGTTGCGGGTCGAGCCCCGCCACGGTTAACGCTATTTGCAATGTCGCCATC
>NZ_MUFR01000093.1:0-1749 GCF_001996185.1 Salinivibrio costicola subsp. alcaliphilus | reverse complement strand
TGCTAAGGTCGGACTCAGCATCACCAAACTCACCGGAACAGAGGTAGCTAACCTCAACTCCAGGAGAGATACAAGGTCGGACAAGCGCCAGTGCGATGTGAAAATATTAATTCAATGTAAACCGTGCGCCTCCGACATTAAAGCCAAAGTTGGCGCCGGTGTTAAATTTACCACCGATCGTGACAGGTGCTGTAGATAAAGGGCCTAGGCACTGCTTCTCGCTCTTCTCCGTACTCCCTTTTCCAAATCATACGTAGACTAGACAAGCATCAATGGCACCATTGGCGTAGGTCGGAAAAGCGCCAGCACGATGTAAGCCTCGTTCCTCGATATAACTGGCGCGCCTCCGACATTGATGATTAAAATTGGCACTGATCGTGACAGGCGCCCATTGGCATGGTGCATTATTGTTGACATTATGCTGGGGCTTGTGTCACCTACGCCAATGGGATCATCAAGCCTAAAGTGCCTGTCCCGATAGAAAAATACGGATAGAGCCCCTAAGGCCCACTATGCTAGGAGCTCGGCCCTTTAGAGTTTTCTTCCGCCTTTTCGTCATTCTCCGGCTGATCACTCAAACCCGGTACCGCCTGGCAAAATGTACACTCTTCATTATCCACCGAGGCACCGCCTGCCTCCACATAACGAATCCGATGACTGCCTTTGTCCCGATTGGCAGATACGGCAAAGCGCCGTTGCTCACGCTCAGGTATCGTCTTTTCTGTGTCATGATTAGCCATGGGTTGTCTCCTTAAAATACCGGGAAGCGCTTCGTTAAAATCGAGCGTAGGTCGGAAAAGCGCCAGTACGATGTAAGCCTCGTTCCTCGATATAACGAGCGCGCCTCCGACATTGATGATTAAAATTGGCACTGATCGTGACAGGCGCCCATTGGCATGGTGCATTATTGTTGACATGGTGCCGGGGCTTGTGTCACCTACGCCAATGGCACCACCAAAAGCCCCGATAAATGACTAACTAGCTAATCCAGAAGTCTTTCAGGTGCGTCCATGTCCTCGTGCAGCACACGAACAACGAGTACCTCCGACTCAAGTACTTGATAGAAAACAGCGTGATGCTCGACCTGCAATCTTCGATACCCAGAAAAAACATAGGCGTAGTTCGCGCCGAGTGATGGATGATTAATCAGCGGTTTCATGCCGCTCTCAAGCTGATCTAGATATTTATCTGCCTGATCAGCACCCCATTTTTCGCAGGTATATACCCAAATTCCAATGAGATCGGATTCGGCCTTCGGCGTGACGCTCAGCTTAAGCACTAATCAGCCGCCTTCATCCGTTGACGGCCAGTTGCCTTGATAGCCGATACATCGAGTGCCTTAGGTTTCCCGCTTGACTCACCCTCAGCGAGAGCCTGCCTCAGCACGGCAATACGTTCTTGAGCCTGCTGATCTCGACGGATGAGGTAACGGATATACTCACTGTCATTGCCAAACTGACCGCTTTCAATCTGGCTTTTCACCCAACAGTCTTGTTGTTCAGTCAGCGTAATGGTTTTCCGATGCATGCTCATATCTGGCCATCCTAAGATATCACGAGTATGACAATATCATACCACCCGACTTCGCCGAATCAATTACTGCTTCTTATCGACGCGCGTCTTGAGACACAAGCACCAATGGCACCACCAAAATAAAAACCAGGCGTAGATACCATCTCTCCGAACCATCCGTAAAGGGTTATGTAACCACTTGCGGGTGGTATTCGCTTTGATGTTTTACAACACCAA
>NZ_MUFR01000092.1:0-1777 GCF_001996185.1 Salinivibrio costicola subsp. alcaliphilus | reverse complement strand
TACTGTGACTCTTCCTGAGATCGCAGGGTCTTTGACGTCTCGTATTAACGATAACTTTCAGATGTTCAATCATGCATCTTCAAGTTAATTGGGTATATGTCCACAGTTCCTCCATAAACTTAACGCCGCCATCAACTGCGTAGCGAGCCGGCGGTTTTTGTGCGCTTTTGCACAAAAAGTGGCGGTTTGCGGAGTCAGATTGCATGGCTTTGTTAGCACTTTAATTTCTTCCCGGAAGCATAAATTCGTGCCCGGTTAGCTCCGATGATATCTCATCAATGAATTGTGCTGTTGCCGAACTGACAAATTCAGATAGGAGCCAGTTATGTTGACAATCGAAATGCTTGGAAAGCTTGTCTGGAGTATATCGAGACATTTCTGATAGCTTGTGCATGGCAGCAAACGTAATAGTCATTGAACTCCGAGGAACAATACCAGGAGTATTCCCCCCACGCTTTATATACCATAATCTAGAAGCACCATTGATATAGTAGAGATGCTTTCTCAACCCCTTATGATAATTTTTATATCGCTGTAAGCTTGCCGGCCTTTGTTGAGGACGCCAATCAAAGCGGTTGCTAGCCCTGATAATCCATTTATCACTAATACTACCTTCTCGCTCAAATCCATTTGGTAACTTATTAATCGAGTGTTGGTTGGCAAACTTATCAGTTAGCTCGGCGCAAAACCAAGATTCATGCGTTGTTTGCGATCTTACAATTTTAGGGTTTGAGATAGGAATAAATAATTCGGTATCAGCACTATAAGTTAAATCAAATGCTCTATGTATATTTGGCAAGTTATACAAAAGGTCTTTTAATGTATAAATTTCGCCATTTGCGGGCTCACCTAAATGATTGCAAAGCGCTGGCAGGATACCTCCTGCCTTGAATTTCACTTTTTCATTACTCAGGGACGTTTGACCACCAATCGTAAACCCTGAAACCCCATGTTGATCGCTGAACTGCAAGCCCTTAGTCAAAAGAAGGGCTTTGGTTGCATTTAGAAAGCAATAATACGCAGTAAGCGGCGCTGACGTTTTAGGAAGTAGCTGTGTAGCATCATAGAAACTATGAGCTTGATTCCAGAAAAATCTCGCATCGTGCTTTCCGGCACGCTTAAGCCAAAGATCAACGTAATCCCATGTACTTGTAACAAGAACCGTTTTTTCATTGAAGTGAGGCTCTGAAACTGCTTTATGAATCGTAAGATTTTTATTCTTATGACTTATATCTCTAAATCCCAATTTTAACTCCATTCAAGGTGCGGATGTACGTGTAGTGCTAACATTGTATTAATGCACATGCGCGATTTACCAAAATCGTTATACGCGGCTTTTCTTATCTAACCCACTGTTGTGAATAACATTTTGAGCCTTTAGGGCCTGTCTCTTTTCCGAGAAAGTGTGCATGCCGCCTATCCCGGCTCACGCGTTCACATTATCCCGAAACAGTACCACCTAACCCACAATGCGTTACCACGCAGGAGCGTGGGAACGAGATGATAGGCTCAGCAGCCCCCACGCTACCGCCCTTTGGTTAGCGGCGTCCAAAAGGCCTTACAGGGCGATTTTTGCGGGCTAGGTTATCAGATGCTGGGCAGTGTGTTTAGGCAAAGGCGTCTAAAATGTTGGCGCGGTCAGGGTTTGGGAGTTTGTGGGGGGGGGGGGGGATAAACGCATCGAGTAGGGTGAGGCGTTGCCGCCTCATCCCTCTCACAGAACCGTACATACGGACCTCGTATACGGCTCATGCACACTTCCATTCAGCATAAATGC
>NZ_MUFR01000091.1:0-1780 GCF_001996185.1 Salinivibrio costicola subsp. alcaliphilus | reverse complement strand
ATTACCGGTGTACGAGAGCATCAACGACGATTGCTGAAATTGTTGGGTCAGTTATACGAAGCGGTTTATTCCTAAATTAGGTGCGGAAACTCGGGTAGATACTTATTCGCGCCAATATGCGATTATGGCGCGATAGGATGTTTCAGTAGGTAAATGGTTTATGACACTGATATGCGGGTCAAAAAGGCTCAATGTGCGACAGTTTATACTCGACGATGCGCCGTTTATTGTGGAGCTGCTTAATGATGCGTCGTTTATACGCTATATCGCGGATAAAAAGGTGCGCACTGAACAAGATGCGATCGAGTATCTCCGTCACGGGCCGCTTGCGAGCTATCAAGCACATGGCTTTGGCCTGAATCTGGTAGAACGGCGGGAAGATGGTGAGCCCATCGGTATGTGCGGCGTGCTCAAGCGCGATGAGTTGGCATATCCAGATTTAGGCTACGCGTTTTTATCGCGTCACACCGGGCAAGGGTACGCCACAGAAGCCGCCGAGGCGGTGCTTGAAGCAACCCTGATAGCTACCGGACTGAGTACTGTTCAGGCCGTTACCTTACCGGACAACCAACCCTCAAACCGTTTGCTCGAAAAACTCGGGTTTCAGCGACAACACCCAATCATGCTTTATGGGCATAGCAATAATCTATATGAATATACCCGCGCCTGAACGCCGTTAGGTGTTACTGAGCACTGTCACCCTGAACGGTGACGCGGTGCAATCGTCTGGGCGCGTCGCCATAATCGGTTACTGCGTAGTGTTGGGTGGCGCGATTATCCCAGATCGCCACCGAATGCTTTTGCCAGCGAAAACGAACGTGATATTTCGATTGGCGTGCTTGACTAAACAGTGTCGCCAGCCGTTGTTGGCTATCAGCCTCTGGCCACTCGGCAATCGCGCGAGTAAATTGCTCGTTAATAAATAGCACTTCTTGGCCGGTTTCAGGTTGGGTCTGTACCATGGCACGGCGAATAGGCGGGTAGTCTTGAGCGCGTTTCGAAACCACACTCTGGCCGTTGGCGTCTTGATGATCGTAACGGCTACCTTCAAAGGCGTGCAGTGCGTGAATGGTGTTGAGCTGGCGTAGCTCGGTTTTTCTTCCTCGGTTAGATCGGCCCATACTGCTGCCATGTCACACCAAATCGTATCTCCGCCATGTTCTGGCACATATTGCGCGTGTAAAATCGAGCATTTGGGCGGCACCGCTTGCCATGTCATGTCGGTGTGCCAATAGCTTTGGCTGGGTGGATTGCCGCGGCTGGTTTCAATTATGACCACTTGGTCATTGTCGGGCAGATGTGGGAAAAACGGGTGAGGTGGCTCAAGCTCGCCGAAGCGTTTTGCCAGTGCGACATGGTTGTCGGTTGATAAAGGCTGATCGCAAAAGAAAAGCACTTTGTAGCGTAAAAATGCTTGGTATAGCGCCGCAAACTCAGTGTCTGACAGCTGGGATAAATCGATATTATCGACTTGCGCCCCTAACGTATTGCCTAAAGGGGTTATCTTCATTTGAACCATACCTTACCGCCAATGAATTTGTAGGCTGGTGTGCCTCGCATTAGGGTGTCACGCGCAAAGGGCTGTTGGCACTGAGGGCAGTGACACGGCGTGGTGGTGGCATCCTCAACAATCCTTTCTTTAAAGCACTTCACCAAAGCGCCTTTACCACCTTTTCGGTATCAGGGAAAACGCATGAAGATCCGCGCCATACCTGGGCTAGCAACTTAATGACTAAATTGTCACTTAGGGCTGAAAACCGTGCGTTATGCCATATTTATT
>NZ_MUFR01000010.1:0-89489 GCF_001996185.1 Salinivibrio costicola subsp. alcaliphilus | reverse complement strand
CAGCGCCGATGGTAGTGTGGGGTCTCCCCATGTGAGAGTAGGACATCGCCAGGCTCTCATTATCTAATTAGCGCTTAGTATTAGGCTTTAGTTAGCAAACATTTAATCATCAAAGCAATGATATGTAAGACTTTGATGAGTAGAAATACGAAGCCCTGACCTAACGGTCGGGGCTTTTTTGTATCTTTAATCTTTGATGAAAAACCAATAGAGCCCTGGCCTGACGGTCAGGGCTTTCTTTTTTTGATCGAGTGTCCCCGCCGGCGCGTATTAATGCCCCGGGAGGTACCATTATGGTAACTGTGTTCTATGACAGCATGTGTCCTTTGTGTGTGAAAGAAATGCGTAAGCTCTCGCGTTGGGATGGCGACGATGCGCTGCGATTGGTTGATATCCACCAAGCGGGTTTTTCCATTGATTTTCCCAACGTTGATCCCAGCTCGGCGAATCGTATTTTGCATGCACAAGATAGTGACGGGCAAATGGTGTATGGTTTAGATGCAACCTATGTAGCGTGGGATGCGGTTGGAAAAGGCGCTTGGGTGAGTTGGTTACGCTGGCCGGTTATTGCGTGGTTTGCTGACAAAGCCTATCTTTTCTTTGCCCAGCACCGTTATCGGATCTCGGCGATTTTGACGGGCCAAGCACGCTGCCAACAATGTCAAATTAAATAAGGAAACCCATGTCACTGAGCGTGTATGAGAAAGAAGCCATCGTTGCGATGGAAAAACGCTACCGTGCGACTTTTGTGAACAGCTTATCAGGATTTAAATCAGCCAACTTGTTGGGCACCAGCGATACAAACCAACAAACCAATTTATGTATTGTGAGCTCTGCGTTTCATCTCGGAGCAAGCCCTGCGTTAATGGGGGTGATAATCCGCCCTGATACTGTGCCGCGTGATACGTTAGAAAACATTAGAGCGACGGGTTTTTATACACTTAATCACGTACAAAAAGAGATGATTGTGGCGGCTCATCAAACGTCAGCGCGTTACCCTCACGATATCTCTGAATTTGATCAGGTTGGTTTGACGCCTTTATGGCGTGAAAAGTTTAGTGCGCCTTTTGTACAAGAAGCCGCGATCCGCCTTGGTCTTATTCTCCGTGAAGAGCATACGATGGCGATCAATGGTACTCACTTGTTAGTGGGGGAAATAATCGAAGCGCACGTGCCAGACAGTTGTGTCAGTAAGGATGGCTTTGTCGATATCGAGCAAGCAGGCACCGTTGCCTTGAGCGGATTAGATTGCTACCACACCTCCAGCCGTGTTGGCCGTCTGAGTTATGCTAAACCTGACTGCCAGCCAGAGTGGCTTGATTAGCGGGTACGAGCCATATAATAGGCATTAACAAACTCGCCGTTACGGAACGCAAACTGTTTGGCGGTGCCTTCAATTTCAAAGCCAAATTTTTGATAGAGATGGATAGCCGCTGGATTGTCGGTGTACACGGTTAGCTCTATCCGTGTCACATTCAGCCAGTTTTCGGCTAAGTCGATGGCCTTTTCCATCAGCGCTCTACCAATGCCACGACCTTGATAGGCATCATGAACGCCCATGCCAATATCTGCAACGTGGCGACGGCGAGGATTCGCGGCAATGACTAAGCCGAGGTTACCGACCACTTTTCCCTCTAGTTCGGCAACCAATGGGTATACGCCATCAGGTACCTGATTAAGTCGCTTTTCCCACATGGCAAGGCTCGGCATCGGCAATTGCAAGGTGCCCGCTTGGGTTTTGGGTTGCGCATAGATATCACGTATCGCCGGAATGTCGTCGGCGTGGTATTGACGAATAATCAGAGACATAACAAATCCTTATGGTGAGCTTGCCTTTCTAATAAGCCATGGAATTAAAAATAAATCAACAGCTTATATTGAATGGGTTACTGATTATTCACTCTAAATGTAGATCCAGCGGCGTTTTACTTGCTCGGCCACCGGTTTCCCGAGTCAGTCGAGGGACTAAATAGCCGGAGAGCTGCTCGATAATCTCCTGCATTAAGGCGCGCGCTTCATCGTCTGAGACTAAAAAGTGAGCGGCGCCTTGGACTTTATCCAATACATGCAGGTAGTAAGGTAAAACGCCGGCATCAAATAGTCGTTGACTCAGTGCCACCAACGCATCCGCACTGTCATTCACCCCTTTTAGCAGCACGCTTTGATTGAGCAGCGTAATTCCCGCTTGTCGCAATGTGTGGAGCTTATCGCTTAACTCGGTATCTATCTCATTGGCATGATTGATGTGAGTAACCATCACCACTTGCAGGCGTGAGCGAGACAAACGTTCAGTAAGCGCAGAGGTGATACGCGCTGGGATCACCACCGGCAGACGAGAGTGAATGCGTAGCCGTTTCACATGATTCATCGGCTCAATGGCGCTGATAAGCCAATCGAGCTCCTCATCTTTGGCCATCAGGGGATCGCCGCCGGATAAGATCACTTCGTCAATTTCATGATGTGCAGCGATATAATCCAATGCACCTTGCCATACGCGTTTGCTGCCCTTGTTGTCCTGATAAGGAAAATGGCGACGGAAGCAATAGCGGCAATTTATCGCGCAGCCTCCTTTAACGATCAGTAATACGCGGTTGTGGTATTTATGCAATAACCCAGGAATCGCATTATCTTGCTCTTCAAGCGGATCAGCGCTGAAGCCCTCTACCTCATTAAACTCCTGCGCGATAGGTAACACTTGCTTAAGCAGCGGGTCGTTCGGATTGCCTTTTTCCATTCGGGCAACAAAACTGCGAGGAACGCGTTGTGAAAACAAGCGGCGCGCGGCAAAACCGGACGTCCATTCCTCAGGTGAAATTTCAAGCAGTTGCAGCAATTCACTGGGATCTGTGATCGCCTCTGCGAGTTCTTTGATCCAGTTTCGCTCAACAGCAGGCTGGATTCGGGTTATGATGTGCGACATTTGTGAAAACTCGAAGATGTTAAGAGGATCAAGATGGCGTCTTTCAGCACCAATGAATTCCGCGGCGGCATGAAAATTATGCTCGATAATGAGCCGTGTGTCATTACCGAAAATGAATTTGTGAAACCAGGTAAAGGCCAAGCCTTTAACCGGGTCAAACTGCGTAAGCTGATCTCTGGCAAAGTCTTGGAAAAGACTTTTAAATCCGGTGATACAGTTGAAGCGGCCGATGTGATTGAAGTGGATATGGATTACCTTTATACCGACGGTGAATTCTTCCACTTTATGAACAACGAAACCTTTGAACAAATTGCGGCCAATGAAAGTGCCGTCGGTGAGAATGTTAAATGGTTGGTTGAAAACAACAGCTGTACGCTTACCCTTTGGAATGGCGATCCGATTGTGGTCACACCGCCTAATTTCGTTGAACTAGAAGTGACGGAAACGGATCCTGGCCTAAAAGGGGATACCCAAGGCACAGGCGGTAAGCCGGCAACATTGACCACAGGTGCGGTTGTACGAGTGCCTTTATTTATTCAAATCGGTGAAGTGCTCAAAGTCGATACGCGCTCTGGCGAGTATGTTGGACGCGTAAAATAATGACCGACAATAAAAAGCCCTGAGTGTGATTCACCAGGGCTTTTTGTTTTATTGCGTTTAGCACACGCTAGACCATCAATACTAAAAGCGCGGCGACGACACTGACCGTAAATGCAATCGCATAACAGACAACTTTGCCTGCCAAGCCAATATGCAGCTTAAGGTCGTGCAGGCCATGGTGAATGCGGTGCATCGCATGCCACATGGGTAGTGCTAAGGTGGCTATGATAAGTAACTTGCCCAGCCAATGTTCGGCAAACATCATGACACGGTCATAGCTGAGTGCGCTGGGATCAATAATACCAAGCGGCACTAAGATCCCTAAAATCAGCACGGTAATAGGGGTGAACATGGCGAACCAAGTCCCCCCAGCACCAAATAAACTCCACCAAATTGGCTCATCGGAACGTTTTGGTTTGGGATCGATCATAACACCTCCTAAATGAGCACCAAGGCGATCAGTGATACTACAGCCACAGCGCCCCATTGTGCGCCAATCACCCATTTACTATCCAATAGCTTCCCTTTGATTCGAATTGGCATGACTTGTGGCATCATGCTGAAAAACGTCGTGGCGTGGAACAAGCTGGCGATTAACGCGACCAGATTGAGTAACACCACAACTGGATGGGCCATATAGTCAAGCCATCCCTGCCAAGCCTGTGGGCCTTGTACCAAGCAAATTAATCCCGCGGTTAGGCTGAGAGTAAAGAAGACTAAAGGCAGCACAGTTGCTTCTCGTAGCATGTAGAAGCGATAAAACGGGTGGTGCAGCCACCAAGTACGAGGCATAGGCCGTACATAAGGTTTACGGTTACTCATCCTGTTACCTCCTTCCCTTCTTTATTGGGATTAAACATGGCGATCACCATATCTTGCGTGGAGGCCACTTTTCCTTGGTTAACCGCACCAGCAGGATCGACCCCTTTAGGGCACACTTGTGAGCAATAGCCAACAAACGTACACCCCCAGGCGCCGTTATCACTATTAATCAGTGGCATACGCTCGTGTTGACCACCGTCGCGACTGTCCAGGTTATAACGATGCGCAAGTGTAATGGCGGCGGGACCTAAAAAGTCAGGGTTGAGGCCAAATTGCGGACACGCCGCGTAACAAAGACCGCAATTAATACAGGCTGCGAACTGCTTGTAGCGCGCCATTTGTTCAGGCGTTTGCGTATTAGGCCCGTCTTCGGGGCGGCGGTCATTACCTAAAATATACGGTTTGATCGCTTCAAGACGTTCAATAAATGGTGTCATATCCACCACCAGATCTTTTTCGATCGCAAAGTTAGCCAAAGGCTCAATCAGTACCCCTTTGGGGTAATCACGTAAAAACGCTTTACAGGCTAGCTTTGGCACGCCATCAACCATCATGCCACACGAGCCACAAATGGCCATGCGACAAGACCAGCGATAAGACAGTGACTTATCCAGGTTATCCTTGATATAACCCAGCGCATCCAGAACCGACATGGTTTCGTCACCGGTGACCATGAAGTCTTGCGTGTAGGGGGCCTCATCCGTTGCGGGATCATACCTGAGCACTGAGACCTGATAGGTAGCTTGCGTCATTTTGCGTGCTCCTCTTGTTGGTCGGCGCTGTCACGATTCGCTTGCTCTGCCGCATCACCATACAGTCGTGCTTGAGGTTGTGACTTGGTTATTTTGACATCGCCATAGTCGATGCGAGGGCCATGCTCTGCTTGATAGAACGCCAAAGTATGCTTGAGATAGTTTTCATCATCACGGCTGGTGCAGCCTTCATCAAGACGTTGGTGTGCGCCGCGTGACTCTTTACGCTGTATCGCGGAATGTGCCATGGCTTCGGCGACTTCTAGGCCATAGCCTACTTCAATGGCGTACAGCAGGTCGGTATTAAACACACTGCCTTTATCTTGAATGCTGATATTTTGGTAGCGAGCTTTCAGTTCGGCAATTTTATCAATCGTGGCCTGCATTAAGTCTTCTCGACGATAAATACCACAACCCGCTTCCATGGTTTCACCGAGCTCGCGACGAATATCCGCCCAGTTTTCTTCTCCTTGATTAGAGAGCAACTGATCAATGTGCGCTTTCACGTCTTGAATTTGAGCGTCGATGGCCGCTTGGTTCCAATCTGTGAAACTGCTAGCACGCTTGGCAGCGCCCTCACCGGCTAAACGACCGAAGACAGCAAGCTCGGCGAGCGAGTTTGAACCAAGACGATTGGCGCCGTGTAAGCCAACAGAAGAGCACTCACCGACTGCAAATAGACCTTTAACACGTGTTTCCGTTTGCGCGTCGGTTTCGATCCCTCCCATGGTGTAATGCACCGTTGGGCGGATAGGGATCGGCTCTTTGGCTGGGTCAACATTGACATAGGCTTTCGCCAGCTCACAGATAAAGGGTAGGCGCTCTTGAATATAGTCTTCACCCAGGTGGCGCAAGTCGAGATGCACCACATCACCGAGTGTGTGCTTGATGGTGTTGCCTTTTTGTTGCTCGTGCCAAAAAGCCTGAGAGACTTTATCGCGCGGGCCAAGCTCCATGTATTTATTCTTCGGTTGACCGACCGGCGTTTCTGGGCCCATACCGTAATCTTGCAAGTAACGATAACCGTCTTTGTTGACAATAATGCCGCCTTCACCTCGGCAGCCTTCGGTCATTAAGATACCTGTCCCCGGCAATCCGGTTGGATGATATTGTACGAATTCCATATCGCGTAGTGGAATCCCGTGACGATACGCCATGGCCATGCCATCACCGGTGACAATGCCACCATTGGTGTTACAGCTATATACTCGGCCGGCCCCCCCGGTTGCCAATACGACCGACTTGGCTTTGATACAGACCAGCTCGCCTTCTGCCATGTGTAAGGCAATCAACCCCTGTACCTGCCCCTCATCGATAATCAAATCGACAACAAAATATTCATCGAGACGCTGGATTTGTGGGTATTTGACCGAGGTTTGGAATAAAGTATGCAACATGTGAAAGCCGGTTTTATCGGCAGCGAACCACGTCCGCTCCACTTTCATACCGCCGAATCGACGCACATTAATGCTGCCGTCGTCTTTACGGCTCCAAGGGCACCCCCATTGCTCCAATTGCACCATTTCATGGGCGCAATTTTTAACAAAGTAGTCGACAACGTCTTGCTCACATAACCAATCGCCGCCGCTGACGGTATCATTAAAATGATTGTCTAAGCTGTCCTCGTCCTTGATGACGGCCGCTGAGCCACCTTCGGCTGCCACAGTGTGTGAGCGCATCGGGTAGACCTTAGACACCAATGCAATATTAAGAGAGGGATCGGCCTCTGCAGCCGCAATAGCGGTGCGCAGTCCAGCGCCACCGGCGCCGATAACTGCAATATCTGTAGTGAGAGTCCGCACGTTCATCCTCCAGTGTTATAGGGAAAGCCAGTGCTTGGCTTGTTTATTGTTGTGCTGTCATAGTAGGCAATCTCGTCTGCGTAAAAATTGACTCAGTCGGGGAATTGCCGCGATTTTGCGGGCATGGGTGTTAAATTGCATAAAAGTGTGAGATGAATCGGTAAGTGTGCGATGGCGTTGAAAAAACGCGCAAGACTTGCAATAGAAATGCGCCATGTGACACGCCAATATTGCGTAACAAGCAAGCAGGAAGGCGCTTGTTATTTTGCTTGCTGGCGATAGACTGGCGCCATGGTGCGAACAGAGAATTTTTTATGACCTTAACCACGCAATGGCAACCAACCGCGTCGCTAGAGCAACTAAAAAAGCGAGCCGATATCATGGCACGCCTTCGGCAATTTTTTGCTGACCGTGGCGTATGGGAAGTGGATACGCCAGCACTTAGCCAAGCGGCGGTCACCGATGTGCACCTACATAGCTTTAAAACGTCTTTGGTTGGGCCAGGTTTCGCTGACGGCGTGTCGTTGCACTTAATGACCAGCCCTGAGTTTCATATGAAGCGGTTATTGGCCGCGGGGAGCGGGCCGATTTACCAAATCAGTAAAGCGTTTCGTAACGAAGAAGCTGGCCGTTACCACAATCCGGAATTTACCATGCTCGAATGGTATCGCCCTGGTTTTGATCACCACCAGTTGATGGATGAAATGAACGCGTTGTTACAAGCTGTACTAAGGTGTCAGGCTGCGACACGGATGAGCTATCAAGAGGCGTTTGAGTCTACTACCGGGCTGTGTCCATTAACCGCGGATATTGCTCAGCTGCGAGCCCTTGCGGCCACTCAGGGATTGGCCGATATCACCCAAGATGAGACAGATAAAGATACCTTATTGCAACTGCTTTTTTCGGTGATGGTGGAGCCGAATATTGGCCAGCAGGCGCCCGCCTTTATTTATGACTTTCCTGCATCACAAGCAGCGTTAGCAAAAATTAGCCAAGTGGATCCACGTGTTGCGCATCGCTTTGAGGTGTATGACCAAGGGATTGAGCTGGCAAATGGTTTTTATGAGTTGCAAGACGCTTGCGAACAGCGTCGGCGGTTTGAGGCGGATAACCAAGCGCGGATTGCACGAGGATTAGCGCCACAACCTATCGATACGCACTTGCTCGCCGCATTAGAGGCAGGCTTACCCGATTGTGCGGGCGTGGCGCTGGGTGTTGATCGCTTAGTCATGCTGGCTTTGGGGTGTGACCATATTGATGCGGTGACCGCGTTTCCTGTTTCGCGCGCTTAACAAGGCCGCACCGATAAAAACGCCGCTCTAAGGCGGCGTTTAGGGCAGGGACCGGTTTAGACTTTAAATTTAGATAAGTCTTGATGCATGTCTTGAGCCGCCTGCGCCATGCTGTCACCTTGGTCGCCTGTGGCGCTCGCTTGTTGATGGATCTCGTAGGAGAGATCTTTTACCGCTTGGGTATTGCGATTAATATCGTCGGTGACCGCGCGCTGCTCTTCTGCGGCGCTGGCAATTTGAATCGCCATTTCTGAAATCCGCCCAATCGCAGTGGTGATTTGGTTGAGACGCTCACTCGCAGCTTCAGCACGATCAACGCTTGATGTCGCCATCTCATTACTTTGCGTCATATCATCCACGGCCCGTTGCGTAGTGTGTTGCAGGGTCTCAATCATATTGCGAATTTCTTCGGTGGAGTCGTGTGTCCGTTGGCTTAATACCCGTACTTCATCGGCGACTACCGCAAAGCCGCGCCCTTGTTCACCCGCGCGTGCCGCTTCTATCGCCGCATTCAATGCCAACAGGTTGGTTTGTTCCGCCACCCCTTGTATGGTCGCAATAATTTGGTTAATGCTCTGCGCGTTCTCATCCAGCTCACGGATCACATTGGTGGCGCGCTCGACTTGCTGAGCCAATTGAGTGATGGCGTCGCGGTTGTCACCCACCACACTTAACCCTTCTTGGCATGATTGCTCCGCTTGTTGCGCCGATGTGGCGGTATCCTCGGCATGGCTGGCCACTTCGTTGGCGGTGGTCGACATCTCATGGATCGCGGTAGCAATTTGGTCGACATCGTTTTGCTGCTTGTCGACTAATTGACTCGATTGTAACGCATGGGTTCGGCATTCCTCGGCGCTTTGCGACAATGTCATGCTTTGATTGACCGCTTTACCGACCATTTGCTGAAGTTGTGCAAGGAAGGCGTTAACGTACTCGGCCAATTCACCAATTTCATCGCGACGGGCTATGTTGATCCTTTGGGTCAGATCTCCTTCACCGGCAGAGAGCGTCCGCACCGCTGCGGTTAATTCACCCAACGGCTTGAGTAATTGTTTAATCAGGGCCCCGGCGATAAAGGCGATCACGACAAAAAGAATGACTGAGGCGATCACCACAAAAGTAATTTGCTCTGATACGGAGGCGTAAGCTTGCGCTTTATCTTCGACAATACCCAGCGTCCAATCGGTGTTGGGGACGGTTATTGCAGCAAGCAGTTTTTCTTTGCCGTTGAGCTCAAAGGTGGTGAGTTGGCGTTGCGCACTGGCATTGGCCATAAAGTTGCGAGTCAGCTCGTCATCCAGATCGGTGAGCGGTTGGCGACTTAAGTCCGTATCACGATACGCGACGAGGCGATTTTCACCGTCGACCAAAAAGGCAAAGCCATTACTGAGCTTCAAATTGAGCACCTGCTCGACGATATCAGTCACGGTGACATCGGCGGCGATCACACCTTGGTATTGGCCATTAAAGGCCTTGGCTAAACTGACCACTAGGCTACCGTCAAAATCCTGATAGGGCTCAGTAATAATAAGTTCATTGACTCCACTCGCACTCTGGTACCAGGGCCGTGTGCGCGGATCGTAATCCGCTGGCCAGTCTTCACTTTTATCACCATAAGCAATGCGTCCATCGCTAAATCCAGCATAAACGGATAAAAAGTGCCCCGCACGCTTCGTCACTAGCAGTTCACGATCGACATTGGCGTTATTTGCAATCAGTGTCTCATTGGCCAGAAGCATATCGGCACGCGTACTTAACCAGCTATCAATGAACTGGGTGGTGGCATCACCGACATCATGCATTTGTTTGGTAATGCTGGTGGTGGTTTCAGTTTGGAGCTGACGCACAGAAATGCTGGCAAGCACCGCACTGACCAGCGCGACGATAAAGGCAATAGCCACAATGATTTTCAGCTTAATTGTCGGCTTGGGCATAGACACATTTCCATCTCATTAAAAAATATCTTTGAGTGTATACGCAAGGCTTACAGCAAAGTTAGATCAATGAGGCAAATCGCGTTGATTAGTGAGGATAAGGAATCGTTGAACGCAGAATTTGTGATCTTTCTTCCAATAGAGAGGCTGCCTACTGGTATAGGCAGCCTGGTTGCATCGCCGTGTTCATATCGTTGACGCGTTAGACTTTAAATTTAGACAAGTCACTGTGCATCGCCTGCGCGTCTTGCGCCATTTGCTCGCCTTGCTCCCCCGTTTCGTTCGATTTTTGATGAAGCTCCAGTGATAAATCGCGCACCGCTTGGGTATTGCGATTGATATCTTCAGTGACGGCACGTTGCTCTTCAGCCGCGCTGGCAATTTGTGCCGCCATTTCGGAGATATCGCCAATCGCGCGTGTGATTTGATTGAGTTTATCACTGGCTGAGGCGGCGCGATCGACACTGGAGGTTGCCATTTCGTTACTTTGGGTCATGCCATCCACCGCACGTTGTGTCGTGTTCTGCAGCGTTTCTATCATATTGCGGATTTCTTCGGTGGAGTCGTGCGTGCGTTGACTCAGTACACGTACCTCGTCAGCGACCACCGCAAACCCTCGGCCTTGCTCACCAGCACGCGCAGCCTCGATCGCGGCGTTAAGCGCCAGTAGGTTCGTTTGCTCGGCAATCCCTTGGATGGTGGAAATGATTTGATTAATGCTTTGCGAGTTTGTGTCTAGCTCTCGAATCACATTGGTGGCTTGTTCGACCTGTTCTGCCAACTGTGTGATCGCGTCACGGTTACTTTCCACGACCTCTAGGCCATCCCGGCATGAACTTTCTGCTTCTTGGGCTGAACGAGCGGTTTGTTCGGCATTGCTGGCCACTTCATTGGCAGTGGCTGACATTTGGTGAATGGCGGTCGCGATTTGATCGATATCACCTTGCTGTTGTCCGACCAAACCGGTCGATTGATGCGCAAGATTTCGACATTGGTCCGCGCGTTCAGACAATCCCACACTTTGGGTGACGCTTCGACCAATCATGGCTTGCAATTGCGCTAAAAACGCATTGACGTGTCCGGCTAACTCACCGATTTCATCGTGGCGCACAATATCAAGACGCTGAGTAAGATCGCCACTGCCTTGCGATAAGGAACTTACTGCGTGCGTCAGCTGAGTCAGCGGGGCCAGCATACGGTGAATGAGGAAGCCGGCAATAAAAGCGATAACGACAAACAAAATCACCGACGTGACCAACGTGGAGACTATTTGCTCGGAAACGGAGGCAAACGCCAGTTGTTTGTCTTGAACCACCCCTAGACTCCAGTTAGCGCCTTCCACTTTTGTGACCGCAATGAGTTTTTCGCGGCCATCGCCATCGAACGTCACGGTGCCCAGTGCTTGGCTGTTTCGTGCATTTTGGATGAAGGCTGGTGTGAGCTCATCGTCGACCTGCGTTAAAGCTTTTCCACTCAGCGCGGTATCGCGATAGGCGACCACCTTATTGTTACTATCAACCAAAAACGCGAAGCCTTCGTTGGGTAGGCGTACGTTAAGCACCTCTTTGACAATGGCGTCGACAGATAAGTCAGCAGCAATAACCCCTTCGAACTGTTGATTAAATGCTTTAGCAAAGCTGATGACCATGCCAGCGCCATTGGCATCGACATAAGGAGGCGTAATAATTAAATCGTTTGCCGCATTGGCTTGCTTATACCAAGGACGTGAACGAGGGTCATAGTCGGTTGGCCAGCTTTCGGTTTTATCACCATAGGCGATGGTTCCATCAGCAAAGCCGGCATAGACGGTAAGAAAATCACCCTGGCGTTTGGTCAGTAATAATTCGCGATCAACATTCGGTTGGCTAGCAATCAAAGGCACATTCGCGACGAGCATTTTGCTGCGGATGTCGAGCCATTCTTCGATAAAGTTGCTCGTTGATAGCCCCACATCTCTCATTTGAGCGGTGACGCTTTGTTCGGTTTCTGCTTCAAGTTGATTGACTGAAAACCATGCCTGTACTGCACTGACTAAGGCGACGACCAAAGCAACCGCAAGTAATATTTTGGTCTTGATGGTAAATTTCATTAAAGATCCCTCGTACTACCACACTATGACGATACTTTCTTATTGAGTATCTGCTTAATTGTAGAAAGCTTGAGCCTGGGAGGGGATAGAATTTAAAAAAAGTTTTCCTCTCAAGCTCGCTAACGCCTGCATCACTCGTGTTATCCCATTTTTAACCAATAAAAAATAGACACTTATGTAAAATGGAAACGACTTATCGGTTTTTTGTCTCATCAATGAAACGCCTGTCAGGTTAATAAGACAACCCCGCCATAAACCAGCATCAAACCACTAACCCCGAGAATAAGACCGACTTTGACCAGATCTTGACTACTGATAAACCCCGTGGAGTAAGCGAGCGAGTTGGGAGGGGTCGATACCGGTAAAATCATGCCGAGAGAGGCGGAAAAAGCGACAACAATGAGCAAGCCTTGCATGCTGCCAATGCTTGCTAACGCTGGCATGGAAGAGGCAATCGCCGCCGCAATCGGCATTAACAAGTTTGCGGTCGCTGTATTGGACATAAAATTAGCCATCAGCCAGCAAATCACCGATAAGGTAATTAAAACGGTCATGGCAGTGAGCAAGCTGTAATCCACTGCATGGGCGAGGGCTGCGGCGAGACCGGTTTGATCCAGTGCGATCCCCATTGCAATCCCGCCGGCGACCAGCCAAAGCACATCCCAGTTAATTTGCTTAAGCTCTGGCTTACCAATGATCCCTGTCAGGGTAAAAATAGCCAGAGGGATCACCGCGACGACATACGTATTCATGCCATGAGCGCCTGTGGTGAGCCACAGAACAATGGTCAGCGCAAAGGTAATATAAACGGTATAGGCTTGCCAGCTTTGTAAAAAACGGCCTTCTAACGCAAGCTCCACTCGAGTGTGTTGACTGCGAAAGAGGCGTTGTAACAGCCACCAAGCAAAACTGAGTTGGACGATCACGAAGGGGAGCCCCATCTTCATCCAGTCTAAAAAGGAGACTTGATATTCGCCGGTTAAATACTGTAGCGCGATCGCGTTTGGCGGTGTGCCGATAGGGGTAGCGATTCCTCCGGTATTCGCGGCGACCGGAATGCAAAGCACCATCGCTTTAATTAACGGATCGCCTTTGGGTAGCACACTGATAATGGGCGCTAATAGGGCCAACATCATGACAGTTGTCGCGGTATTGGACATAAACATTGAAAATACCGCCGTGATCAACATCAGCCCCAGCATAATGAACTTGGGGTGTTGGCCGAAAGGTTTGAGTAACACGCGGGCAAGGTTAATGTCGAGCTGATATTTAGACGCCGCGATAGCCAACGAAAACCCACCCATAAACAGGATGATAATAGGCGATGAAAAGGCACTTAATATATCGGTGTAAGGAATTAACTCGCCACGCGGATGATGAGGCGTTATGCCACGAAACCAGTGCAAGCCTTTGTCTGAAATCATGATCAGTTGCAGGGTGATGATGAGCAAAGACGTAGAAAAAACGGGAACGGGCTCAAGCACCCACAATAACGCGGCCATTAAAAAGATGGCTAATAAGCGGTGCTGAATAATCGTAAGATCGGCAATAGGCAACCAATCAGTGGGGATGAGCAGTAATAATAAGGGGAAGCCGAGTGCGACAAGTAGCTTGATAAAACGAGCATTAACCACAAATACGCTCCTTCGTCATTGGTGGGCGACCGCGTCATGCCTTACAGTTGGATTGGCAAGCGCTTTATTGCTAACAGAATACCTCCAATAATACGGACCTTGCCTGTTGATTAACGGGAAAAATCTCCGAATTTCGACACAAAAAAGGGGCATAAATGCCCCTTATCTCACAATTTTTTCGATTACGCCTGCCGATGCGCGTAGGGCTGCCCCATTTGCGTAGGTGCGCCAGGGGTAACTTGGTCGTCGAAGTGCAGGGCACCGTTTGGAAAGAGGTTAATCACGGTTGAGCCCAGCTTGAATCGGCCCATCTCATCACCTTGGACAAAGTGAATCGCTTGCTCGCCCTCGGTCGGGTATTGCCAACGACGAATGCTGCCGCCAGTTGGCGGTGTCACCGTGCCCGCCCACGTGGTTTCAATGCTACCGACAATGGTCGCCCCCACTAAAATTTGCGCCATGGGGCCGAAATCTGTTTCAAAGAGACAGACAACACGCTCATTGCGCGCGAACAGGTTGGGAACGTTTTCTGCTGTTACCGGGTTGACTGAAAAGAGATCGCCAGGAATATAGATCATCTCGCGCAGTACCCCGTCGCATGGCATATGGACGCGGTGATAATCACGCGGTGAGAGATATAAGGTGGCGAACGCTCCCTCATCAAATTGGCTGGCGAGTGCTGCATCGCCGCCGATTAATTCGGTTAATGAAAAGTAGTGGCCTTTGGCTTGGATTAATTGCCCCTGCTCGATGCGTCCCGCTTGACTGACGCAGGCATCGGCAGGAAAAACCAAGGTATCATTATCGCCTTCGATGGGACGTAACGCAGGTTTTAGTTCACGGACAAAAAAATCATTAAAGGTACGATAGTAGCCAGGATCACTGACCTTTGCTTCGCCCATATCGACGTGATACTGCTTAATAAACCACTTAATCACCGAGGTTGTGAACCAGCCGCCTTTTAAGCTAGCCAATTTGCCCATGACTCGGGTAAGAGCGTGTTTCGGCGCAAGGTATTGCAGCCCGACTTTTAAATCGTCTCGCACAGTTTCGTCCTGACAAGTTATTGAATGTTAATTACGCTCAATGCGTGCTATGGATTGGCACGCAGTGTAGCGAATCAATACGTGTAGTGACAGCGGCTCACAGTTGCTTATTTCGTGAGAACTGTCGGTTATCTTTTGCTTCTTTCATGCTTTCAATAATGCGGTGGTAGCTGTCAAAGCGTTCGACACTAATATGGCCATCTTCGACCGCCTGACGAAGCAGGCAACCTGGGTCGTCGCCATGTTTGCAGTCGCGGAATTTGCACCCACCTAAATACTCACGAAATTCGACAAACCCATGGGCGATTTGTTCCGGCTCAAGGTGCCATAAACCGAACTCGCGCACGCCAGGCGAGTCAATGAGATCGCCCCCTTGGGCGAAATGATACAAGCGTGCCGCGGTCGTGGTGTGTTGCCCCAGTCCTGAGTTTTCTGATACCTGATGCGTTTGCGCATGCACATCGGGTAATAAGGTATTGACCAGGCTTGATTTACCCACGCCTGATTGCCCCACGAACACACTGACATGTTGATCCAATTGTTCAACCAGTGTCGACATGCCCTCACCAGAATCGGCGCTCACCATCACCAAGGGATAGCCAATATCTCGATAGATATCGAGCAGCGTCTCGACCATCTCTCGGCCGTCATCATCCAGCAGGTCGACTTTATTGACCACAATGAGCGGGGCGATATTGAGTACTTCACACGCAATTAAGTAACGGTCGATAATATTGAGCGACAGCTCGGGCAAGATCGCGGCCACGATCACCACTTGATCGATATTGGCGGCAACGGGTTTAACGCCGTCATAGTAATCTGGCCGTGTTAGAACCGACATGCGATCATGTACCGCTTCAACCACGCCGGCAAATCCCTCGAGTGCTTCTTTGCCTGGGCGCCAAATGACGCGATCACCTGTTACCAGGCTACCGACGGAACGACGAAGATTGCACCGGTGTATTTTCCCTGTTTGCGGATCTTCAATGTCGGCATGTTGCCCAAATCGCGTGATCACTCGGCCTTCACGAGAGGATTCAAGGGCAGCATCTTCCCATTGGATGTCGTTATCATGCTGTTTGATCCGACGTTGCTGGTTCGATCGAACCCGCCGCAATTGGCCTTTAGTAAGCTTTTTCTTTTTTGCCACGTTGACTCTTATCAGTTAAGTTGGCTTTCATATCAAGCACAGTATGATACATGGTTTACCCATAAAAAAGGCAAGTTCAATGGCGTTCAGTGAAAACAATTTAATCTGGATCGATCTGGAAATGACCGGGCTCGATCCGGACACCCACAAGATCATTGAGATCGCAACGATTGTGACCGATGCACAGCTTAATATCCTGGCAGAAGGGCCGGTATTAGCGATCCATCAGCCGCAAAGCGAACTCGATAAAATGGACGATTGGTGTACGCAAACGCATACCCAGTCTGGTTTGGTTGCGCGTGTGCAACAAAGCCAAGTCAGTGAGCAAGCGGCTATTGAGAAAACGATCGCATTTTTATCTCAATGGGTACCCGCGGGGGCCTCCCCGATTTGTGGTAACAGTGTGGGCCAAGATCGTCGTTTTCTCTATCGTCATATGCCAGCGCTGGAGCGTTATTTTCACTATCGCACCGTGGACGTCAGTACGCTGAAAGAGCTTACGCGCCGTTGGCAGCCCGAAATACTGAATGCGTTTTCTAAAAAAGGCACCCATTTAGCCCTTGACGACATTCGGGAATCAATTGCAGAATTGCAGTTCTATCGCGAAAGGATCCTGACGATCTGATTTTCTTTTCGTCGATCTGTTGCTCTTTTGAGCGATCAAAAGAAAAAATCATAATTTTGCTTATCAGCACTTGCAACCCGGTTTTTTCTTCGTATAATTCGCAGCCCTAACGACGTGAATCGTCTGTTGAAAGCGACATTAGCTCAGCTGGTAGAGCGCAACCTTGCCAAGGTTGAGGTCACGAGTTCGAACCTCGTATGTCGCTCCAAATTAAATATCGATCTGATAGTGATCAGGTCGATCTAAGCGACACTAGCTCAGCTGGTAGAGCGCAACCTTGCCAAGGTTGAGGTCACGAGTTCGAACCTCGTGTGTCGCTCCAATTTAAAATTCGATGTTACGCATCGGCAATGCGACATTAGCTCAGCTGGTAGAGCGCAACCTTGCCAAGGTTGAGGTCACGAGTTCGAACCTCGTATGTCGCTCCAAATAACAATTCGGTATAAGCGACACTAGCTCAGCTGGTAGAGCGCAACCTTGCCAAGGTTGAGGTCACGGGTTCGAACCCCGTGTGTCGCTCCAATCACTTGGTTAACCGCAAGTGTGGCGTTACATATAGCGCCGTCTTTAATGCTGTGAAGCATCATCTCTAGCATCAAATTCACACCTAACGTACTTCCTCTGGAAGCGGCGTATTGGCGTGCTTTTAATTACTAATGCACAGCTTTATCCACAAGATTCGTTTTGTGGATAACTTGGTTGATGAATTCTATAAAGCCCGCCATGCCGGTGATCTTGTCAGCAAGCACGAGGATGATGTTGTACACCGGAAATAAACACCATTTTTCTCTATTTAGCTGAAAATAAAGGGGAATAGTGTATTTTTTTCCAGGTTAACTAATGCTTTTCCACAGTGTTATTCACTATCGTGATCTTGCTCGCTTAATGCCCTGCCTATGTGTTTAACTATCAAAAAGCGCACCATAAACACACATTGCTTAATAGTTTTCCACATAATGTGAATGGCGTCATCTTTCTGCTATTTAACAGTGCTAAGCGTCTCGCGGTAACCCTTTTTCAATGATGCGCACCAGGCGGCGAGTGCTGGTGGGGAGTACGGCCACATCAATGCGCTGTCGTTTGCTTTCTTGCTCACCGAGCGCCCACTCTATATGTGCATCAACCAGTGCATCCTCTCCATGCCGAGCTCGTAAGCTCGCAACGATCTCTGGATCATAAGGCGCGTTGCCCATCGCGATAGCAAGATTGCGTCGCCACTTTTTAATCCCAATACGACGAATAGCCGACCCTTGCGTTAAGGATAAAAAAGTGTCCTCATCCCAATTAAAAAGTGTGCTGAGCGGCTGTTGATCAAGGCTAGGGCGACAGTGAAAGTCGGCTTCTAAAGTGAGTTCAGCCTCGCGGTTGAATGGACAAACGAGCTGGCAGTCATCGCAACCGTAAATGCGGTTACCTATCGCGTGGCGAAACTCCATAGGGATCACACCATCATATTCAATGGTGAGGTAGGAAATACAGCGCCGGGCATCGACCACTCCTTCCGCAACAATCGCTTGGGTTGGGCAGCTCGTCATACAAGCAACGCACTTGCCACACTGATTATCAACGGGAGTATCCGTCGGTAAAGGGAGATCAACCAATAGCTCGCCGAGGAAAAACCAGGATCCCGTTTCCTCGTTAAGGATCAATGAGTGTTTACCTGTCCATCCCAACCCTGCTTTTTCTGCCAACGGACGTTCTAAAACAGGTGCCGAGTCGACAAAAGGACGATAGCCATAGGGGCCAACCTCGGCTTCGATTTGCTGCCCCAGCTTTTTCAATCGGTTGCGGATGAGTTTGTGATAGTCGCGCCCTAAAGAATAGCGACTCACATAACCTAAACGTGGATTGGCCAATGTGGTGGCAAATCCCGCTTCTGGTGGTAAATAATTCATGCGTACACTGATCACGCGTACCGTACCAGGCACCAACTCCTCTGGGCGCGCACGCATCATGCCATGTCGCGCCATCCACGCCATCTCACCGTGATAGCCATTGTCGAGCCAACGTTGCAGTTGCGCCTCATGTTGCTTGAGATCAACATCCGTGATCCCGACATGCTGGAAGCCTAGCGCTTGTCCCCATTGCTTGATACGTTGGGCTAATTGGTCGAAATTAATCGATGCATCGGGCGTGGGTTGCGACATAGCGGTAGATCCTGAGGCCTTAAGTGGTGCAGTACAATCAATGGAGGCAGTTGATGGCGACAAGTTTACCACAGAGTTTCTATCGTGCAGAGCAAGTTCGTGAAGGCGAACAGGCTGTCGCGCGTGCGTTGGATATTCCTATGTATCAGCTGATGTTAAGAGCTGGCCAAGCCGTCTTTGATAGTATCAATCAGTATTATCCTAACGCGGCACGGTTATTGATCGTCTGTGGTGCGGGCAACAACGCCGGCGATGGTTATGTGATTGCTCGGTTGGCGAAATCAGCGGGATTAAATGTCACCATATGGTCATTGGTCGCGCCAGAAAAACTTAGTGGCGACGCGGCAACCGCTTGGCAAGAGTGGCAAGATTGTGGTGGAAGCGTTATTAAGACCCAGCCTACCGTCACGCAGTTTGATGTCATTGTCGATGCCATGTTGGGCACCGGTTTATCGCGCGCGGTTGAAGGCGATTTTGCCCAAGCGGTCAGGGTGATTAATCATTGCCACGTGCCAGTGGTGGCGGTTGATATTCCGTCTGGCTTATGTGCCAACAGTGGCTGTGTAAAAGGTGTGGCAATCGCAGCGGATATAACGGTTACCTTGATTGCATTAAAACAAGGCTTATTAACCGGGCAAGCGGTCACGCATCGCGGTGAACTTATTTTTGCTGGTCTCAATGTAGCAACAGCCTTTGCACGTCAAGCGGAACCGGCTGGGCAGCTGATCAGTGACGATATCAAAACGCAATGCCTCCCGCCCCGAGCGCGCAGTGCACATAAAGGGCAATTTGGTCGCGTTCTTTGTTTAGGCGGCGACCATGGTATGGCCGGTGCCGTGACGCTTTGTGCCCAAGCTGCGTTACGCACTGGCGCCGGCCTAGTCAAAGTTGTGACGCAAAAAGACCATACCTTGATGCTCGTCACGCGTCAGCCTGAGCTAATGACGCAAAGCTGGGCGCCGGGCCAATCATTAGGTGATGCCTTGTCTTGGGCCACCCATATTGTTATCGGCCCTGGACTTGGCCAGAGTGCGTGGTCGGATGCACTCTGGACCATCGCCCTCTCGGCACGGTTGCCTAAGGTTGTTGATGCGGATGGATTAAATAAATTAGCGCGGCAACCCCAACACCGCGACGATTGGATTCTCACGCCTCACCCAGGCGAGGCCGCTCGCTTATTGGGCTGTGAAGTAAAAGAGGTGGAACTCGATCGTTTTGCCGCCGTCAAAGCGATACAAACACGGTATGGTGGTGTCGTTTTGCTTAAAGGGGCAGGAACGATCGTATATGATGGCACGGATTATGCTGTTGCAAATGTGGGCAATCCTGGCATGGCGTCTGGGGGAATGGGCGATGTTCTCTCGGGGGTAATCGGTAGTTTGTTGGCGCAAGGCGTTGATTTATTCTCGGCGGCAACATTGGGTTGCTACCTTCATGGTAAAGCGGGTGATTACGCCGCTCAGGCCGGTGAAAGAGGATTGCTCGCCAGCGATTTGTTTCCCTATTTGCAGCAGTTAGTGGATTAGAGAAACGCGCCTGGTTCAGTAATCAGAGCCGTTTATGACATAAATAACAGACGAGATCCCAAAGTAGTATGACCCAGACTTTTATCACTCAGTTGACCGATGCGGATCGCACGGTGGCTTTCGGCGCGGCACTGGCGCGTGCTTGTACGCAAAGTACAACCTGCTATCTACATGGCGATCTTGGTGCGGGAAAGACCACGTTTTGCCGCGGTTTTATCCAGGCGATGGGGCATACCGGTAATGTCAAAAGTCCAACCTATACCTTGGTTGAACCTTATGAGCTAACACCTTGGCAAGTGTATCATTTCGATCTCTACCGTTTGGCGGATCCAGAAGAGTTGGAGTTTATGGGGATCCGAGATTATTTTAATCAACAAGCGCTGTGCTTAATTGAATGGCCAGAAAAGGGAGAAGGCTGGTTACCGCATGCCGATCTGGATATCACTCTGCGTTACGACGGTGAGCAGCGCAACCTTATTATTGATGCCAATAGCGCGGCAGGCCTGGCTATTATCGACCGCCTAGAATGGGAAGACTAGCATGATGTGGCAGCGGCTTTGCATCTTGATGATCGCCAGTTTGTTGAGTGCAACAAGTTGGGCCAACAAAATCGAAAATATTCGGGTGTGGCCGGCACCGAATGAAACCCGGGTGGTGGTTGATCTCGCTGAAAAGGCGGATTTTAGTTATTTTTCTTTAACACGTCCGGACCGACTTGTGGTCGACTTGAAACAAAGTCAGCTCGCCACCGGCTTGCCAAAGCAGGTTAAAGGCAGCGATATTCTGACTAAAATCCGCAAGAGCAGTCCCCCTGATGCCAGCACGTATCGACTGGTTTTTGAGTTAAAAAATGACGCTAAGCCGACGATATTTTCTCTCGCACCGGGAGGCGAGTATGGCCACCGTTTAGTGGTTGATTTACCGCACGCGCAAAAAGTGGATAAGAACAAACCGACACTCTCGGTAGCGGAAAAGAAGCGGCGTGAGACGGTCGCGGCTTTACCCTTTGGCACTGAAGACATTGTCGTCGCGATTGACCCCGGGCACGGCGGTAACGATCCCGGCGCCATTGGGCCGCGTCGCAAGCAGGAAAAAGATGTCAATCTTGCCATTGCTAAACAAGCGGCTGCACGCATCAATGCGGTGCCGGGAATGCGGGCCGTCTTGACCCGTACCGGTGACTATTTTGTTGATTTGAATCAGCGTTCTGAAATCGCACGCAAACACAAAGCCCATTTACTCGTCTCAGTGCATGCCGACGGTTTTCATCAGCCACAACCTCGTGGTGCCTCGGTGTGGGTGCTCTCACGCCGCCGAGCGAACAGTGAAATTGGTCGCTGGATTGAAAAACATGAAGAGCAATCCAACTTGTTAGGTGGTGGCTCTTTGCTCGCACAAAATAACGAGGACGAATATTTAAGCCGTGCGGTGTTGGACTTGCAGTTTAGTAACTCGCAAAAAGAAGGCTACAACGTCGCGACTCGGGTGCTTAAAGAGCTGGGTAAAGTGACCAAGCTGCACAAATCGAGCCCTGAGCATGCGAGTTTGGCCGTGCTCAAATCGCCGGATATCCCGTCTTTGTTGGTAGAGACCGGATTTATTTCTAATCCGCAAGAAGAGCGTTTGTTATTCCAACGAGGGCATCAACGTGGTTTGGCGAATGCCATTTATCACGGTATTCGTAATTATTTTGAACGTTTTCCTCCTGACGGCACCTTGTTTGCCGCGCGCAAAAACGGGGTAAAACACAAAGTCAGCCCGGGACAGTCCCTCTCAGTTATCGCCAAACAGTATCAAAGCTCAATAGCTGCGATAAAATCGGCGAACGGCTTAACCTCAAGCACGCTGCAGGTGGGACAAGTGCTATCAATTCCAAATGTCGATGTGGCTAAGTTAGCCGGTAAAGCCGAGCGGGCACCCACACAAACCCTGACGCATACCGTGAGCCGTGGCGAATTTCTCGGTAAAATCGCCGAGCAGTATCAAGTCTCATTGAGCACGCTTCGCCAAGCGAACAATCTCAAGTCGGATACCCTTTGGGTCGGGCAAAAACTGAAGGTCCCTGGTGCGACATCACCGGCCATCAAGCACAAAGTGAAACGCGGTGAATACCTCGGTAAAATTGCCAGTAATTATGGGGTGACGATCGAAAGCTTACGTCGTGCCAATGAACTCGGCTCAGATACCCTGGCGGTCGGACAAACCTTAATTATTCCAGGAAGCTGATATGGCGATTGAGATATTACCCGCTCGACTCGCCAACCAAATCGCCGCGGGCGAAGTGGTCGAGCGGCCAGCATCGGTGGTGAAAGAGCTGGTGGAAAACAGTATTGATGCCGGCGCAACCCGTATTGACGTTGATATTGAAAAAGGCGGCAGTAAGCTCATTCGTGTCCGTGATAATGGTGTTGGGATCAGCAAAACAGATTTACAGCTGGCATTAAGTCGCCATGCGACCTCCAAAATCCACAGCCTGGATGATTTAGAAGCGATCATGAGCTTGGGCTTTCGGGGAGAGGCGTTAGCGAGTGTGAGCGCCGTTTCGCGCCTTACCATTACTTCTCGTCCGGCGGAACAGCAAGAAGCGTGGTCAGCCTTTGCTGAAGGACGCGATATGGCCGTTAGCGTGAAACCGGCAGCGCATCCGGTGGGTTGTACCGTGGAAGTGGTGGATTTATTTTTTAACACGCCAGCCCGACGTAAGTTCTTGCGTACCGATAAAACCGAGTTCAGCCATATTGATGAGTTGCTGCGACGTATCGCTTTGAGCCGATTTGATATTACCATCAACCTGCGCCACAACGGCACGCAGGTTCGCCAATATCGGCGTATCCCTGAAAAGGGGGATCCTCTACGTCGTCTAAAAGCCATCTGCGGGCAAAAATTTGTTGATCATGCGCTGCGGATTGACTTGACCCATCATGATATGGCGCTGCGCGGTTGGATATGTACCCCTGATGGCGCGCGGCAGCAAAACGATATGCAGCATTGTTTTGTCAATCAGCGCATGATGAAAGATAAATTGATCAACCATGCTATCCGCCAAGGGTATGAGCAAAGCTTGGCGCCCGATCAGTATGCCGCTTATGTGCTTTATATCGATGTGGATCCGCATCAGGTAGACGTTAACGTTCATCCGGCGAAGCATGAAGTCCGCTTTCATCAAGCACGGCTAGTGCATGACTTTATTTATCAAGCGATTTATGACGGGCTGCAACAATCATCGTTACCCATCGACGAGACGGTCAATCCAGAGACCGGCGAGGTCAGAGAGACAGTGTCTTATCAGCCTCGAGCATCGGCCGTGGCAACCGACCATCCCTATCAGCAAGCGGTGAATGCCTTCCCCGCTTATCCGGGGAAACAGTCAACCGAGTCGTCACGGCCAGCAAAAGGGCAAGCTTCGCGCGCTGACCGTTCGAGTACGCCTTCCAAGCAAGCGACCCAAGCCTATCAAAGGTTAATGACGCCGCGAGCCGCCGTTCACACTGACGATGCCAAGGATGAGGCGACATCGAATGAGCAGTCGTCTTCGCCGGTTAGCGTAAGCACGTGTATGGCACCAGCTAAGATAGTAAGTGGTCAACCTGGTTTGGGAAAGGTACTCGCGGTGATTGATCAGCATTATGTGCTGATGTCGTGGGGTGAGGATTTATGGTTAGCTGATCATCATCGGTTAGAAAGCTGGCGTCATCAAGGGGCGTTACAACCAGCCTTGGCGGAGGGATTAGTCACTCAGCCTTTATTAATTCCACAACGTTTATCCGCGTCTGCATCCGAATGTGATGCGATTAGCCACTATCAAACTTTACTAGGGCAATTTGGTATTCATATTCGGGTAAAAGGCCAGCAGTTAATGGTGATGTCTGTGTGCCAACCACTGCGGCAACAGAATCTGCAAGCCTTTGTTCCAGCCCTGCTGAACTTTTTAGGCGGCTTAGACCCCAGCCAATCTAATCCGGTTCATCGCGCGAACCTGTTGGGTTGGCTGGCAAAGCAGTTGACAGTTGCATCGGATCCAGTCAGCCTTGCGCAAGCGGTACAGACCGTATCGGAAATTGAACAGTATTGGCAGGGTGAGGCGTTGGAAAAAGGGCGACAACGCTTGTTTACGCGCCTCGACCTAACCTCAGCAATAGAAGCATTACAACATGACTAATCCGCTGCCTAAGGCCATTTTTTTGATGGGGCCAACCGCCTCGGGAAAAACGGATCTGGCCATTGCATTACGCAATACCATGCCGGTTGAAATTATTAGTGTTGATTCGGCCTTAATTTATCGAGGGATGGATATTGGTACCGCCAAGCCAACCGCTGACGAATTAGCACAGGCGCCGCATCGCCTCATCGACATTCGAGATCCCGCTCAGGCTTATTCCGCAGCCGACTTTCGTGAAGACGCCCTCACAGAAATGAAGAAGATCGTGTCGAATGGCAAGATCCCTCTGTTGGTTGGGGGCACCATGTTGTATTTTAAAGCGTTATTAGAAGGGTTATCGCCATTACCCAGTGCGGATCCTAGCGTGCGTGACGCATTAGAAAAAGAAGCGCAGCAGCATGGCTGGGAAGCGCTTCATGCACAGTTATGTGATGTTGATCCTGTTTCTGGTGCGCGGATCCATCGCAACGATCCGCAGCGGATTATGCGGGCACTTGAGGTGTACCGTATCAGTGGACAAACCCTGACCGCATTGACGGAAAAAAAAGGTGAACCTTTGCCGTATCAGGTACACCAATTTGCAATAGCGCCTCAGGAACGAGGTGAGTTGCATCGCCGCATTGAGCTCAGATTTGACAAAATGGTTGAAGCGGGCTTTGAAAAGGAGGTACGTACACTGTTTGAGCGAGAGGATCTGCATCCCGATCTGCCCTCGATCCGCTGTGTTGGGTATCGCCAAATGTGGGATTATTTGGCCGGACGTAGCACCCATGATGAAGCCGTTTACCGTGGGATTTGCGCGACGCGCCAGTTAGCCAAACGTCAGATAACTTGGCTGCGAGGCTGGGAAAATGTGACATGGCTTGACAGTGACGCGCCGTCACTGTCTTTACAAACGGTGACAAAAGCGTTGACGGCAGGGACGGAAACTTGATGTATACTGTCACTGACAAGGACGCTGCTTAACCGCGACATTGACTACAATTACAAACAAATAAGGAAAAGAACTAATGGCTAAGGGGCAATCATTACAAGACCCATTCCTAAATGCGTTACGTCGTGAGCGTATTCCTGTTTCCATTTACCTTGTGAATGGCATTAAGTTACAAGGGCAAATCGAATCGTTTGATCAGTTTGTGATCTTGCTGAAAAACACCGTGAATCAAATGGTGTACAAGCATGCCATTTCTACTGTGGTGCCGGCACGTGCCGTGAGCCATCACAACAATAACCAAGGGGCTGGAGAGCGTCCACAGGGCGATCGTCAGCAAGAAAAACCTGAGGAGTGAGTATTCAATTGCTAAGGAGTCTTTCGCTTGTTTGACCGTTACGAGGCCGGTGAACAGGCTGTACTCGTTCATATTAATTTTACCCATGATGGCGAGTGGGATGATCTCAGTGAGTTTCAAATGCTGGTTTCGTCCTCGGGTGTCGACGCCTTGCAAGTTGTTGTCGGCAGCCGTCAGTCTCCTCACCCGAAATATTTTGTCGGCGAGGGAAAAGCCCAAGAAATTGCAGAGACCGTGCAGCATGTCGGGGCCGATGTGGTGATCTTCAATCATACCTTGTCTGCCGCCCAAGAGCGTAATCTGGAGCAGCGATTTAAATGTCGAGTATTGGACCGAACAGGCCTCATTCTCGATATTTTCGCGCAGCGTGCACGTACGCATGAGGGTAAATTGCAGGTTGAATTAGCGCAGTTACGGCATCTTTCTACCCGACTCGTGCGTGGCTGGACCCACCTTGAACGTCAGAAAGGGGGGATCGGTTTACGTGGCCCAGGGGAAACCCAGTTAGAAACAGATCGTCGATTATTGCGTGATCGGGTAAAAGCGATTTTGCGTCGGTTAGACAAAGTGGCCAAGCAGCGCGAGCAAGGACGACGTGCGCGAGCGCGTGCCGAGGTACCAACGGTATCGCTGGTGGGGTATACCAATGCGGGTAAGTCGACGCTGTTTAATCGGATTACCGAAGCTGGCGTTTATGCAGCCGATCAACTGTTTGCTACTTTGGATCCGACCTTACGTCGGATTGAAGTCGAAGATGTCGGCACCGCGATTTTAGCCGATACCGTCGGTTTCATTCGCCATTTGCCACATGATTTGGTGGCGGCGTTTAAAGCGACATTGCAAGAAACGCAAGAAGCGAGCTTATTGTTGCATGTGGTTGACGCCAGTGATGAGCGATTGAGTGACAACATTGAGGCTGTTGACAGCGTGCTCGAAGAGATTGAAGCCGATGATGTGCCACGTCTACTTATCATGAATAAAATAGATAGTCTGGATCAGGCTGAGCCTCGTATTGAACGAGACGACGAGGGCGTGCCGAAAGCCGTATGGGTTTCAGCCTTGTCGGGGCAAGGTATTGCGCTCATCTTTGACGCGCTGACCGAGCGTTTGGCCGGTACCATGGTGCGGCATCGATTACGACTACCGCCAAATCTAGCGGGTCGGATGCAAAGTAAATTTCACCAGATGCGATGCATTGTCAGTGAAGAATACCAAGACGATGGGCATCTATTAGTCGATGTTAGGCTGCCGCAAACAGACTGGCATCGGTTAGAAAAAAGAGAAGGCAACCAGCTTGGCGACTTTATCGTCAGTGAATAGGCTGCTAGAGTAAAAAATTATCGTCAGATCAATTTGATGGAGTGCGCGAATGGCGTGGAATGAGCCAGGAAACAATGGCGGTCCCGACAAAGACCCCTGGGGGAATCGTGGTGGCCGTAATCAAGGACCACCCGATCTTGATGAATTGTTCAATAAACTAAGCCGCAAACTGGGTGGCTTTGGTGGCCGGAAAGGCAAAGGACCTTCTTTCGGTGGCGGAATGGCGGGGCTAGGTGTCCTCGCACTAATCGGTGTTATCGTATGGGGTATTTCCGGTTTCTATACCATTGGCGAAGCGCAGCGTGGTGTGGTGCTTCGGTTCGGTCAGTATGATCGTGTCGTGCAACCTGGCCTTAACTGGAAACCGACGTTTGTTGATACCGTGAGAACGGTTGATATGGAATCAATCCGCTCGCTAAACAGTTCAGGTTTGATGCTGACCAAAGATGAAAACGTGGTCAACGTCGAAATGGATGTCCAATATCGCGTGATGGATGCCCAGCAGTATCTCTACAGTGTCACCAATGCTGATGACAGCTTGCGTCAAGCAACGGATTCAGCGCTTCGTGCGGTCGTGGGTGATTCTGTGATGGATGATATTATCACTCGAGGTCGTCAAACAGTGCGTGAGCGCACCCAAGTTGAGTTGAATCAGATCATTGATAAATACAACATGGGCTTAATTGTTGTCGACGTGAATTTCCAGTACGCACGACCACCAGAGCAGGTAAAAGATGCCTTTGATGACGCCATTGCAGCACGTGAGGATGAAGCGCGCTTTATCCGTGAAGCAGAAGCGTATCGTAATGACGTCTTGCCAAAGGCAACGGGTCGAGCCGAAACGCTGAAAAAAGCCGCATTGGGTTACAAAGCTCGTACGGTCAATGAAGCAGAAGGTGAAGTCTCTCAATTCGAAAAATTGTTGCCTGAGTATATTGAGGCGCCACGCGTGACACGTAATCGCCTGTATATCCAAACCATGGAACAGGTGTACAGCAGTACAAGTAAGGTGATGGTGGATTCGCAAAGCGGAAACAGCAACCTCTTGTATCTCCCGCTGGATAAGTTGATGGGAGGGGCAGCCGTTGGGCCTAACCAGCGTAAAGAAACGTCGAGCAGCCAGTATGGCATTGAGCTGGAGCAAAGCTCTCAGCCAAAACAGCCTGAATCGGCGCCGCGTTCTGGTTCATCACGTGAAGGGAGATACTAAGCATGCGTAAGATGATGATCCCGGTTATAGTCTTAGCGGTCGTGATATTTTTGATGTCGATCTTCGTGGTGAGTGAAGGTGAACGCAGTATTGTGATTCGCTTTGGACGTGTCCTGAAAGTGGATAACGAGATCGCGAAAATCTATCAGCCAGGTTTGCACTTTAAGTTGCCGTTGTTTGACCGAGTGAAGACCCTCGACGCGCGCATTCAAACCATGGATGACCGTGCCGATCGCTTTGTTACTGCAGAGAAAAAAGATGTCATTATCGACTCTTATCTGAAGTGGCGAATTAAAGACTTCGGTCAATACTACCTTGCCACAGGGGGCGGTAATAAGATCACGGCTGAGTCGCTGCTGCAACGTCGTATTTCTGACGGTCTGCGTGCCGAAATTGGTAACAAGACCATCAAAGAGATAGTGTCTGAAAAGCGCGACCAAGTCATGGAAGGTGTGTTGGAGCGTGCCGCGGGTGAGGGGATACGTGATTTAGGGATTGAGCTGGTTGATTTGCGTATCAAGCGTATCAATCTTCCAAGCGAGATCAGTGAATCCATCTATGCCCGTATGCGTGCAGAGCGTGAAGCTGTGGCGCGTCGTCATCGTGCTCAAGGTCGTGAGCAGGCTGAAATTATTCGCGCACAAGCAGAACTTGAGGTAGCCACGATTCTTTCTCAAGCAGAGCGTCAGGCGCGAATCACACGCGGTGAAGCAGAAGCTGAAGTGGCGCAGCTTTTTGCCCGTGCGTTCAAGAAAGAGCCTGAGTTCTATAGTTTTGTACGTTCGCTACAGGCCTATCGAGAGAGCTTTGACAGCAAGGGCGATATGCTGATTGTTGATCCGAAAAGTGACTTCTTCAAATACATGAAGCAGCCAGATGTGATCGATCAATAAATCGTTATCACCGACAGAAAAGACAAGGCATCGTGCCTTGTCTTTTTTTTATCGGGTAATGATTGCGCACAGTAGAGTTCAATAAAGGAGAAGGAATCATGATGACATTCTGGGGGGCGCTCGCGCTAGTATTAATTGTTGAGGGGCTGGGGCCTATGTTATTCCCCAAGCAATGGCGACAAATGGTGACTGAGCTGAGTCAGCAGCCGGATAATCAGTTGCGACGTATCGGAGGATGTTTAGTGGTGATTGGCGCTGTATTCGCCTATTCCATCTTAGGTTAACAAAGCGGCTGTCAGCTTGACGTGACAAACCCATGGAAAGAAAACGACAATACGGTTAAAAAATAACTGCAACCGAGTTTTTAAGGTGCTAGAATCCTTTTTTAACTAGCTGCATATCGAAGAAGATGGGTAATAACGTAGTCGTTCTCGGCACCCAATGGGGTGACGAAGGTAAGGGAAAGATCGTTGATCTTTTGACTGAAGATGCAAAATACGTGGTTCGCTATCAAGGCGGTCACAACGCAGGTCATACTCTTGTCATTGACGGTGAAAAGACCGTCCTACACTTGATTCCTTCTGGTATCCTCCGCAACAACGTTAAATGCATTATCGGTAATGGTGTGGTGCTGTCGCCAGACGCTTTACTGAAAGAAATGGGTGAGCTGGAAGCACGCGGCGTGCCCGTGCGTGAGCGCCTATTCCTATCAGAAGCGTGTCCTTTGATCCTGCCTTATCACATTGCGTTGGATGCAGCGCGTGAAAAAGCGCGTGGCAAGAAAGCCATTGGCACCACAGGCCGTGGTATTGGCCCAGCATACGAAGACAAAGCGGCGCGCCGTGGTTTGCGTGTGGGTGACCTATTCGATAAAGAAGCCTTCGCTGAAAAGCTGAAAGAAGTGATGGAACTCCATAACTTCCAGCTAGAGCACTTCTATAAAGTCGAACCTGTAAGCTATGAAGACACCTTAGCCAAGGTCATGGAGCAAGCAGACATCCTCACCGGTATGGTGATTGATGTCACCCAAGAGCTCGATGATGCGCGTAAACGTGATGACAAAATCATGTTCGAAGGCGCACAAGGCACCTTGCTAGATATTGATCACGGCACTTATCCGTATGTCACCTCCTCAAACACTACCGCTGGCGGTGTGGCTGCAGGCTCTGGTTTTGGTCCTCGTCATCTTGGTTATGTGCTAGGTATCGCCAAAGCCTATTGCACGCGAGTAGGGGCAGGTCCGTTCCCAACAGAACTTGATGACGACATTGGTATGCATCTAGGCACCAAGGGTGCGGAGTTTGGTGCAACCACGGGTCGTAAGCGTCGTTGTGGTTGGTTTGACGCGGTGGCTATGCGCCGTGCTGTACAGATTAACTCGGTCTCGGGTTTTTGTTTGACCAAACTGGACGTGATGGACGGCTTGGAAGAAATCAAAATTTGTACCGGTTACAAGATGGCTGACGGCACCATGGTAGAGGTATCTCCATTGGCTGCGGATGCGTACGCAAACATCGAGCCTGTTTATGAGACTATGCCGGGTTGGAGCGAAAACACCTTTGGGGTGAAGTCACTCGACGAGTTACCACAAGCTGCACTTGATTACATCAAGCGTATTGAAACCTTGACTGGCGTGCCGATTGATCTGATTTCAACTGGCCCAGACCGTAATGAAACCATCATTAAGGTTCATCCTTTCGAGAGCTAATGCTTGCGCGAAGACAAACCATGAGGCCAGCGTTTAACGCTGGCTTTTTTTTTCGCTATTGGATGAGGTTGGAACCCAGATCGCCTGGAAAGCGGAAAAAACTTGCCGCCTTTGCTAAAGTCACTAAGCAGGGTGCCGATACAAAAAAGCACACGGTTAGCGCGCGCGTTGCTGTTGGGTTTCTTGGTTGAATAGCGAGTAGGCATGAAGTTTCGAACGCTGAGTTTTTCACTTTTACTAACGGTAACGACGTTGGCAACAGCAACCGCTAGAGCGGATGTGGGGCCAGCGGTGCCCTTGTATGAAGAAAGTGAACTGATCGCCTTATTCGAGACCAACTCACACCTTGAGCGTGTGGAACAAGATGAATGCCAACTCGTACAAGACATCGAAGTACGGGCAACACGTGTGGGGTCTCCCGCCTATGAGTTCTTGTACGGCGATATGTTGGCGTGGGGCGTATGCGTTGATCAAGATGCCGAGCTCGGCGTGTATTACATGAAACAGGCTGCGCAGCAAGGGTTACCTGCGGCATTGGAGCAGCTAGGGCGATACTATGCGAATGGGACCTTGGTGCAGCAAGATCAACGACGCGCGATTCCTTACCTGCGCGAAGCCGCCTCATTGGGGGATACCCGCGCGCGAATTCAACTGGCCGAGTTGCTCGTGGATGACGTCGGTTCACCGCTTGATTATGAGGATGCTTATCGCTGGTTATATCAGACCATTACCGCAGACTCTGGCACGCGTGATCGTATTGCCGAGTTACGTTCAGCGCTTGAAGCGCGAATGCCTCAGAATATTATCGCTCGCGCTAAAAGACGCACCAGTTACTGGTAACTGCCAGCCTCTGACTGTAGGCGATTTTATCGTCAAAATCCGCTATACTCCCTTTACTCATCTGTTCCCAATCTGATTTGATATGGCCAGTTCGCCATGTTCCTCTCGTTGCCTACAAGCAAAGCGCTGAAACAAAACGTCAAACTGCGATCATCGCGGCGCAATCGCGACAGTTAACAGATATAATGAAATCAACATACGCCAATAGGAAAAGGTCTATGTCGCAAGACACAGGTTCGACAAATAATACGCCAAACAACATCGCTGCGGATCCACACCAGGCCCGTGAAGCTGAAAAATATGAAAATCCGGTTCCCAGCCGAGAGCACTTGCTGGAAGTGATCCGCAGCTTTAAGGCACCAGTGAGCCGCGATAATCTGTTTACCCATCTCGGTTTAGACGGCGATGATCAGTATGAAGGTTTACGTCGACGCCTGCGTGCGATGGAGCGAGATGGTCAACTCGTGTTTACTCGGCGTAAGTGCTATGCCTTGCCCGAGCGTCTGGATCTGATTAAAGGGACCGTTATTGGTCACCGTGATGGTTTTGGCTTCTTGCGCCCTGAAGGGAAAGGCAATCATGACGATTGGACGTTACCGTATCATCAAATGCGTAGCGTGATGCATGGCGATGTCATTTTGGCGCAAGGCGTGGGGACCGATAAGCGCGGTCGCCAAGAAGCCCGTGTCGTGCGAGTGTTGGAAGCACGTCAAGGCCAAATCGTTGGGCGTTATTTTGTCGAAGATGGTATGGGCTTTGTCGTGCCAGACGACAGCCGCCTGGGCCAAGATATCGTGATTGATAAAGATCACACTCAGGGCGCGCGTATGGGCAATGTTGTGGTGGTTGAGATCATGCAACGTCCTACTCGCCAAACCAACCCAATGGGTAAGGTTGTTGACGTGCTGGGCGAAAACATGGCGCCAGGCATGGAAATTGAAATCGCGATGCGCACCCATGATATTCCTCATCAATGGCCGGATGCCGTGCTCAAGCAAGTTAAAAGTTTGAACGAGGAAGTGCCGGAAAAAGCGAAAGAAGGCCGCGTTGATCTACGCGATCTGCCGCTGGTTACCATCGACGGTGAAGATGCCCGTGACTTTGATGATGCGGTCTATTGTGAACGTAAACGTTCTGGTGGCTGGCGTTTGTGGGTGGCAATTGCTGATGTTAGTTACTACGTGCGGCCTGATTCTGCGCTGGATAAAGAAGCGCAAAACCGCGGTAACTCGGTGTACTTCCCCAACCAAGTGGTGCCCATGTTACCGGAAGTGCTTTCCAACGGCCTATGCTCGCTCAATCCACAGGTTGATCGTCTATGTATGGTCTGTGAAATGACGATTTCTGAGTCAGGCTCATTATCCGGCTACAAGCACTATGAAGCGGTAATGAACTCACATGCGCGTTTAACCTACACCAAGGTGTCTAACATCTTAGAGGGTGATAAGACCTTGCGAGAGCGTTATCACACTTTGGTTCCACATCTAGAAACCTTGCACGATATGTACAAGGTGCTCAGTGGGGCTCGCCAACAACGCGGCGCCATTGAGTTTGAGACAGTAGAAACCCAATTTATTTTCAACGCACAGCGTAAAATCGACCGTATTGTGCCGGTGGAGCGCAACGATGCGCACAAGATCATCGAAGAATGTATGATTCTTGCCAACGTCGCCTCTGCGCGTTTTGTCGAGAAGCACAAAGAGCCAGCATTATATCGTGTTCACGAAGCACCGGGTGAAGAACGTCTTAGTGGCTTTAAAGATTTCTTAGGCGAGTTAGGCTTAAGCCTGAGTGGCGGCCTAGAGCCGACGCCGAAAGATTACGCGGCACTGATGCACGTGGTCCATGGTCGCGCGGACAGTGAGCTTATCCAGACCATGCTGTTACGCTCGATGAAGCAAGCGGTGTATCAAGCGGATAACCAAGGTCACTTTGGTTTGGCGCTCAAGCAATACGCCCACTTTACCTCGCCTATTCGTCGCTATCCGGATTTGCTGTTGCACCGTGCACTCAAATACTTGATTGCCAAACAAGCGGGTAAAAACCAAGACCGTTGGACCCCGACTGGTGGCTACCACTACTCATTTGACGATATGGATGTGCTCGGCGAGCAGTGTTCGAAAACCGAGCGTCGCGCCGATGATGCCACCCGTGATGTGTCGGATTGGCTTAAATGCGAATATATGCAAGATCACGTTGGCGATGAACTGGAAGGCGTGATTGCCAATGTCACCGGTTTTGGCTTCTTTGTTCGCCTCAATGAGCTGCATATCGATGGTTTGGTCCATATCTCTAACCTAGATAACGACTATTACCGTTTTGATATGGTAGGTCAACGTCTGGTGGGCGAAGGCTCTGGCCGCGTGTTCCGACTTGGCGATCAGGTAACGGTTAAAGTGCTGTCAGTGAATCTTGATGAGCGACAAATTGACTTTGAACTGGTAGGCTCTGAGCGCAAAGCCCGTCGCCCGGGTAAAACCGAACGCGATAAGCGCAAAAAAGGTCGTGCGGAGTCGAATAAAGATCCGCAAGCGCGCCGTGAGCGAACCTCGGTACGCCAACAGCTTAAACGCGGTGCGGTGCCCAGTGTTGAGGGCGATAAGGCGCCGGCGGATAAGCCAAGCAAAAAGAGTAAAGTAAAGTCGCCTGCGCAAAAAGCACGCAAGAAAAAGGCGAAAAAACAAAAAGCCGAAGCGGGTAAGAAAAAGAAGTAAATCATGAGTAGTGAAGTTATTTACGGCATTCATGCCGTCCAAGCGATTTTAGCAACCGATCCTTCCCGCTTTATTGAAGTGATGGTATTAAAAGGGCGTCAAGACGAGCGTTTGGTCCCCGTGCTCAATGACATTGCGATGCTGGGCGTGAGTATTCAGCAAGTGGGCCGCAAAGCGTTAGACGACAAAACTCAAGGTGCGTCGCATCAGGGGATTGTTGCCCGTGTCAAACCGGGTCGTCAGTACAACGAGAATGACTTGGAGGCGATCCTCGCTAATACCGAGAACCCTTTGTTGCTGGTACTTGACGGTGTCACCGACCCGCATAATTTGGGGGCTTGCCTGCGCACTGCCGATGCAGCCGGAGTGAGTGCGGTCATCGTTCCGAAAGATAAATCTGCTCAGCTTAACGCGACGGCCCGCAAAGTGGCCTGTGGCGCAGCTGAAGTGGTGCCTTTGGTGCGTGTTACCAACTTAGCGCGTACCATGCGTGCGCTCAAAGAGCAGGGCGTGTGGTTTGTGGGCACGGCCGGTGAAGCCGATCATGATGTTTACGACACCAAATTGGTGGGGCCGCTAGCCTTAGTGATGGGCGCGGAAGGTGACGGCATGCGCCGTTTGACCCGTGAAACCTGTGATGAGCTAATTCGTATTCCCATGTCAGGAAGCGTATCGAGCTTGAACGTATCCGTGGCAACTGGTGTCTGTTTGTATGAAGCGGTGCGTCAGCGTCGTTAAGTGCCTTGTCTCTTGTCCACCGTTGAAGAAAAACGCCCCTGTTGGGGCGTTTTGTCATTTTGGGAAGTGAACAATCGTTACAGTAATTGCCAAACTGCGGTACTGCCCGGCTTTTCGCCTTGGGTCCACCACTTGGCTTGGTAGCGTTGGTTGTTATATTCAACCTCATCGCCGCCGGAATAAGCGACGGTCGCTTGCCATTCACTGCTTTGGTTGGCTTGGCTATCCCCGACACGCTCCCATGGCCCGCCTTGGTCTGGGCGCTGACCCTTGGTCCACCACTTGCGCGATACTCAACCCCTTGATACAGGACGCGATCGCCGCCGACATACACGGTGTTTTCATCCCACATTGGCAAGCCACTGGTCGGCGTCACGGTCACTGTGAATTGCGCTTGCGTGGTTTTGTCGCCATCGCTGACCTCTACTGTAACCACATAGTCGCGATTCTCCGTCACGGTGGGCGCGGTCAGCGTCACCTGATCATCGGTGCCAGAGACGGCCAGATCGCCGGATGCACGGTAGGTGTAGCTGAGTGTATCGCCATCTGGATCGTTCGCCTCAATCGTCACGCGGGTTTGCTCACCGCTTTTCAGGCTCACTGGGGCGATAGGCGCCACGGTAGGGGCTTGGTTTTCACCCGGTACCACCACCTCGATAATCGCATTGGCCTCGGCACTGGCTTGGCCATCCGATACCGTCACCGACAGGGAATAATCGGTGCTGGTACTCACATCGGGGGCGGTCACGGTGACCGAATCCGTGTCGCTATTAGTCAGGGTCAACGCCTCATCGCCTTGCCAGCGATAGGTCAGGGCATCGCCATCCCGATCGCGCCCATTGGCCGCAATGGTTAATGATTCTCCCGGCGCCAGCGTATAGCTTTGTTGTGCGATACTCACAGTTGGGGCGTTGTTGACTGGCGGCTGACCATCCTGTGCTAAGCCCTCGTGCATCGCATTGAGGATATCGCCATTGTCGGCATCTATTTCCCAGGCAAACAAACCGGCGAAGTTGTGATTACGCACATACTGGCCTTTGGCTTTGACCGATCGTGGGTTGTCGTAAGTGACCAGCTTGCCGTTGTCAGGGTTCCAAATGTAGGCCGCTTCAGCTTGCTCATCATAACCGGTTTGAAAGCCATTGATGCCGTTACCCGCGCTGCCGAGCATTGATTTGACGACGCCTTTGTAG
Source organism: Salinivibrio costicola subsp. alcaliphilus (assembly GCF_001996185.1). Lineage (NCBI taxonomy): Bacteria > Pseudomonadati > Pseudomonadota > Gammaproteobacteria > Vibrionales > Vibrionaceae > Salinivibrio > Salinivibrio costicola. The sequence continues at coordinate 53,086 of NZ_MUFR01000010.1, read as the reverse complement.
TCAATTACGCCCGCTTCCCATATTCCGTCCGCGGTGCTGCCTTTGATCGGGCCGTTACCGAGCGCGGTCATCGGGTTGCTAGGATCGGTTGCATTGGCAGGGAAAACGCCTTCCCAACCACGACCGTACATCGCGGTACCGATCACTATTTTTTCCGGTGGCACGCCGCTTTCTAGCAGTAATTGCACGCCATTATCGAGCGTGTAGGCCGGGCCTTTGCGAGGTTCGCCGTTGTCATCGACGCCGGTACCATCACATTCATCCGCGCTCATATGGCTGCCACAGTAAATGGCAGTTTGGTGGCCGGTGACATTATTCCATGCACCGAAAAAGTCGTAGGTCATGGCAAAGATGTAATCCATGTACGGCGCGCTGGCGCTGTAATCGACGTTGGCGATTTTGTCATAACCGGCACCGACGGCCGAGGTGAGTTGGTACTCACGGCCCGTGTCGGCTTCGAGCTCATCCAACATCGCGCGCAGCTCACGCATTAAGGCCGCGTAGGCTTGGCTATCCTTATCTTGGTCACCTAAATCAGGGTTGGCACCGCCACCGCCTGGGTATTCCCAGTCAATGTCGACCCCATCGTAGAATTTCCAGGTTTGCAGGAACTCTTTCATTGAGGCGACAAAGACGTCACGGTTGGCCTTGTCGGTGAAATCATAGAAGGGGTCGGATAGGGTCCAGCCGCCCACGGAGGGGAGAATTTTCAGATCAGGGTAGCGCTGCTTGAGCGCCATCATTTGCGCGTAGGTGCCACCTATCGGATCTTTGGCCGGTGTGCCGGGCAGCTTTTTCTGAATCGCCGCCCATGGGTCATGGATTGCCACTTCATAGTCTTCTGAGCCTTGGCAAGCGAGCTCAAGTGCGCGCAAGCTGTTGCCATTTTCGATGTCGCCCAATGACTCATTGGGGCCACAAATGGGGATAAAGCCATACAAGATGTGGGTGAGATTCCCCGCGGGCACCTGACTGACATCGAAGTTACGACCATAAATGCCCCATTCGACAAAGTATGCCCCCACCACGGTATCAGGCTGTTTGGGATAGTCATTGTTGTTCGGGTCGACATTCATCGGCAGTGGGTCAAGATGGACGCCGTCGGTGTCTGCGATGACGATGGGTTTGGCGGCACTGGTCGCACACTGACCATCGACGCCCCCTTCACACAAGGCGAGTTTAAGCTGGTGACGACCGCCTTTGTCATAGGGGAAAGTGACTGTGCCGGATTGGGTGCCTGCCGGTAAAGTGCCTTGATTGACCACCTGATCGTCAAAGTACACCTTGTAGCTGTCACCGCCATCACCGGACCAGGCATTCCATTTAATTTCAATTTGGACTTCATCCACGCGCTGCACCAGATCTTTGTACGATCCGCGGCCATATTCATCGACTTCAACAAAAGAATAGTTTTGTGGCTTCCAGTCCAAACTTGGGGTTGAAGGGGCCGCCACGGCGTGGCTGGCGCCCAGTGCCCCAGCAATCGCCAGAGAGAGTAGGGTCATTGGCTTCATGTTTGCTCCTTATTGTGTCACGCGTTGCCAAACAAGGGCAGCGCCGGGTTGCTCGTTTCTAGTCCACCATTTTGCTTGGTAAATATTGTCGCCGTAGCGCACGCGATCCTTGGCCACATAGACCTCAGATGCGCGCCATGCGGGCAGGTTGCTGGTGGGTTCGTCGGTAGCCGGGATCACCGACAGGTTGAAGCTATAGCTATCGTGATGGCTAAAGACTTGGTTTTGCACCACGTCATCGGCATTAAACTGGATCTCGCCGTGGCGCATCACCCCGATACGTAAGGGCTCGTTAGCCTGTTGCTCGATAAGGCTGGCCAGCGCGTGTGGCCAATTCGTCACATTTTGGTCCGTCAGGGTGAGTGTGACATCCACCACTTCTTGGCCTTGGCGATTGTGCAAGCGGGCCCGCACGCGATCGCCCAATGCTGCCATTTGTGGATGTTGGACAAAGTATCCTAGCTCGTGCCATTGGGCGGGTGCGGTCTGACTAGGGGTGATGGTAATGTCGGCACAGTTGTAGAAGCCTTCTCCGGCCGGATCAATACGTTGCCAACGGCTATAGATAATGGCATCACCTTGACGATCGGCGGGCAGGGTCACGGTCATCTCATAATACCGGTTACCGTTATCGCCGATCACAATGGGCAGATCGCCAAAGGTGTCGATCTTTTCGAGATCATCCCACGTCAGCGCATCGGTCGCGCCGTTGTAATCTGGCTTGGTCAGATAAATTTCCCAGAAACTTGGATCGTGAGGAGTGGTGGCGCGAAAGCGCACGTCAATTTGGCCATTGCCATCTGGGGTGATCTCGGTCCGTTGCCAATCCGATGAGGGTAAACTGATCCCGGCTTTATTGGGATCGCCGGCGCCACATAAGTTACCATCGGTAACGGCCGCTTTCACCGCATCCATATTACGGTAATCCGCCACCAATTGCGCCGATTCATGGTGTTGCACAAACGGGTAGTGCCCCGATTCTAAGAACGCCGCGCGACAGGCGGCGTTAGGGATACCTGACCCATCTGAAGGCCACCAATAGCCCCCTTGCTCATGGCAAATCGCCTGGCGCGCTTTGGGGCTTTCTAAATAGCCATGTGCCATCACCTGTGTACTGCTTGCGACCAGCGCAAGAGCCACGGCGGTACGGCAGGAAAACTGCGTGAACGAAGACTTGAACATAACGACTCCTTAACGGGGGCACTCAGCCCCCGCATTCAAGACCAGAAATGGATTAGAGGCTGCAGACTTGGCGCCAAGCTTGACCACCGGGTGCCGCTTGGGTCCACCACTTGGCTTCCCACACCGCCTCTTGGTAGATAAGTTGGTCGCCACCGCTGGCATGATTGCCCCCGTTAGGCCAGTTGGGGTAGGTACTCAGGCTGGCGATATCGACGTCAGGACACTGAGACTCTCCGCCACTTTGGCTGGTGCTACCGGGGAGCGCAGGCGGAAGGCTTGGATACCCCTGCTTCACCGCATAGCGCTGGCCATTTTTTTCGATGGTGATATTGGTTGGGTTGGTGATAGGCATGTAGTACATCACCTGAGCGTCCAAGGTTTCACCCGGCTTAAAGCTTTGCTCTATACCACCCCATTCGTTAATCAAGGTGATGGCAAAGCGATGATGGGTGGCATCAAACCCGCCGATGTTGTTACCACTGGCATTGCTGCTATCACGCACCACTTCCATGCGCAGCTTTTTCTGGGCGTTCCAGTCAGATTTAAAAATGGCCGAGGTAGACACTGGCACATCAAAGCTGATGGTGGCGCCCGATAAGTCCAGATCGGAGTGGTTGGTAAAGCGGAACGTGGGGCGAATAGGGTAGTTGTCATCGCCCACTGGGAAGTTCAGCGCGTCAAGCGTGACATCCACTTGCTCGCTTGGCACTTGGAAATTGGCGTCGCCACGTTGTAGTGAGTAGTCGCTGCCCGCTTGCTTAAAGGTTTGGTACGCCAGAGAGGTCAGGGTGTCACCCATAAAGTAGGCTTGACGCTGATCATCATAGCGATAATCCCCCGCCAGCTCCCAGAACATCACCCCGCCTAGGCCCCTATTGACCACGTAGTCGACCTTTTCGGCCATCGAGGTTTCGTCTTCCATTGACAGGAATACGCGTTTTTCTTCGTTCCAAACCCACGGCGCTTTGGCGATGTCATCGTAGTAACGCTGATAACTACCAGTAAGGCGATCAGTGGGGTCTTGCTCAGGATCAAGTCCGTATTCCGCCGCATAGGCCGGTAGTTTGCCGTCGAGCAAGTTTTTCACATGCCATAAAGGGTTGGAGCCAGCAGGCACTTCGGTGCCGAGCTCATCCACATCATGCCAAAGGTTATCTATCCCGATTGCACCGTTGCCGCATTTGTTTTTCTCACCGACGCCGGTGCCGGCTGGGCACTCGCTCTGGTTTGGCAATGGTGCGCGTCCCCAAAGACCTTTGTCGCCACCTTGCACGTCTTTAAAGCCGCGGGTGTAATACGGGATACCGATATTGATGCGGCCGGGAGACATACCGCCCATAAAGTAGGTGGCTGCCCAATCGGTATTTAAATAGCCAATCCCTTCAAATTCAGGGGTTTGGTAGACATTCCACTGTTTAAGTTCGGAATCCTCTCCGGTGTCATACAGCGGCGCTTGATGGCCAACATGATCGTTCCATGCCCCGTGCAGATCATAGCTCATGATGTTGACGTAATCTAAGTATTGGGTGGTTTGGAAGGTTTCCATCCCGCGCAATAAGTAACCCGATGACGGTGCGGCAATGGTCAGCATATAGTGCTTGCCATCTTGCGCGCTGGCTTTATCGAGCGCTTCACGCAGCGACTTCATCAGTACTTGATAGGATTTATTCAAGTGCGCGCGACGTGGGTTGGAGTACTCGAAATCGTCAGGGTGGCCTGAGTCTTTCATCGACGATGGGTATTCATAATCAATGTCCAGACCATCAAAGCCATACTGGCGCAAGAAGGCGACGGCACTGTCGGTGAAAGCCTTGATGCCGGCTTGGTTGACGCTGCCATCGGCATTGGTGGTCATGGTGTAGAAACCGCCACTGTCGATGCGCTCGCCGTTTTCACCGAAGTAGCCCCCGGTTTCGGCCCAGCCGCCCACGGAGATCAGCGTTTTCACGTCGGGGTGCTGCTTTTTATACTTGTTGAGCAAGTTAAAGTGGCCTTTGTACGGCAGGGTCGGATCCATCTCTGCGCCGGCCACGCCCGGCCAAGTCATCTGGGTCGCGGGGTTGTCGGGGGCATTGGGATCGCCGATAGACAGTTGGTTGTCCGCGTTGATGTGGGCAAAGGCGTAGTTAATGTGGGTGATCTTGTCCCAAGGAATATCGCTGACTAAATAAGCAGGCTGGCCGTTGGCACCGTTTCGCCAGCTAGTGAAATAACCGATGACACGGCGAGGGTGATCGGCCCCCATGTCTTCAAGGCCGTTTTCGTCATACACAGAGCAATACGGCACCTCGACATCTGGGGTGGTGTATAAACCAGCCGGACGACAGGCATACTCATCGCCGCCGGTTTGGTCATCACCCACCACCTGTTGCAATGTCTGGATGTCGGTAGCGCCTTTGTCGTCGGTCACGGTGAGGGTAAAGGCAAAACGCCCCGTTTGTTCGGCTTGCCAGTCAATGGTGGTCGCCTCGGCGCCTTCATACAATAGGGTGTCGCCTTGTGAGAGCGCGAATGAGGTCACCGTGCCATCCGTGTCGGTCCCGGCAAGGGTGAAGGTGAGTGTGTCACCAACCTCAATCGGTCCAGACGGAGAGACGGTTAAGGTTGCGGTAGGGGCTTGGTTGACGCTGCCCGCGCACTGGCCGAGGATTTTCCACGCTTTCCATTCGCCAGATTGGGTGGCCGGGTCGGCTTGCGTCCACCACCTCGCTTCATAGGCGGTGTTATCTGTTTTTACTTGATCCCCTTTAGTGTAGGTATTGCCATTCTGCCAATCGGATAATGGCTGGCAATCAACTGCAGCGTGTACGCTGGGGCTACTTAATGCGAGCCCTGCCAAACCAAGTGCGACCATACGCGATGGTGTTACTATCTTCATATTTTGCTCCAAAAATTTTTGAAACGAATTTCATCAATACAGTCAGTGATTGATGAGGTCTTCCCCTACGCTTTTTGCACTAAAAACGGCTTTTCCGCTCAAGCATAGGCAATAAAAAGATTATTTTGGACATTAACTGCCAAGAAAAGGAGGCGGGAATGTCATAATTTGAGCGTGGGTTCATAAATTAATTATTGGTAAAAAAGAAGTGCATCCATAGCGTGATGTTGGTAGTAATTCGCACATAATTGACAGTTTGCAGGCTTGATTTCTTATTTTTTTTGAAATTGGTCATGCTTTTTTTCGGGGATGCCATGGAACAACCAACCGATAAAGACAAAATCCGTTTGCTTATGACGCTGCAATTCTGTACTATCTCGCGCCTGATTCTCGGTCTTTTCTTTTCCGTTCCTTGCTTCCGCTGGACGACCGAGCCAATTGTGGAAGCTGATTAATCCGTAAGGAGCAACTCAATGCGTCATTACGAAATCGTATTCATGGTGCACCCTGATCAGAGCGAGCAAGTTGCTGGCATGATCGAGCGTTACACTGCGTCTATTAAAGATGCAGGCGGTCAGATCCACCGTCTAGAAGACTGGGGCCGTCGCCAACTGGCTTACCCAATCAACAAACTGCACAAAGCACACTACGTTATGATGAACGTAGAAGCCGAGCAGGCTGTGATTGACGAGCTAGAAAGCATGTTCCGCTTCAACGACGCAGTGATCCGTAACATGATCATGCGTACTAAAGACGCTATCACTGAGCCATCTGTCATGATGAAGGCTAAAGAAGAGCGTACTGCTAAGCGTGAAGATCGCCCTGAGCGTGAAGAGCGTGCGGAAGCGAAGCCAGAAGCAAAAGCGGAAGCTGAAGCTGAAGGCGAAAACGCAGCTGAGTAATTGCTGTGATGACCAATCGGTTGGAGCTTGCTGGTGTTATCAGTAAAGGTCCGGTCCGTCGCCAAAGCCCTGCAGGCGTTCCGCACTGTCACTTTGTGTTAGAGCATCGTTCCACGCAGGTTGAAGCTGACTTCCCTCGACAAGTTTTTTGTCGTTTATCTGTGGTTGTGAGTGGGCAAGGGTCAACACAACAAACGCAAAATTTAGCTTTAGGTAGCTATATCAAGGTAAGCGGTTTTATCGCTTACCAGACCAGCCGACAAGGCGAGGGAAAATTGGTATTGCATGCCGACACTATTATAGACATTTAGATCAGGAGATAAGCCCATGGCACGTTTCTTCCGTCGTCGTAAATTCTGCCGTTTCACTGCAGAAGGCGTCACAGAGATCGATTACAAAGATGTAGCGACTCTAAAAAATTACATTACCGAATCAGGTAAAATCGTACCTAGCCGTATCACTGGTACTCGTGCTAAGTATCAGCGTCAACTGGCTCGTGCTATAAAGCGCGCTCGTTACCTGGCCCTGCTGCCGTACACTGACAAGCATCAGTAATCGGAACTGTCCAAGTTAGAGAGGATTGAAGAATGCAAGTTATTCTACTTGATAAAATCGGTAACCTGGGTGGCCTAGGTGATCAGGTAACTGTTAAATCTGGTTATGCACGTAACTTCCTTATCCCTCAGGGTAAAGCTGTTATGGCAACCAAAGCCAACATTGAACATTTTGAAGCACGTCGTGCTGAGCTAGAAGCAAAAGTTGCTGAGCAACTGGCTGCTGCTCAAGCGCGTGCTGAGAAAGTTGAAGCACTAGAAGCGGTTGAAATCGCTTCGAAAGCGGGTGATGAAGGTAAACTGTTTGGTTCTATCGGTACCCGTGATATCGCTGACGCTGTGACTGCAGCGGGCGTTGAAATCGCTAAAAACGAAGTTCGTCTACCAGAAGGCGCACTGCGTCACACTGGCGAGTACGAAATCAGCGTGCAACTGCACTATGATGTTTTCGCGACCGTCAACGTGAACGTTGTTGCTATGTAATTAGCAACAAGGTTTCGATAAAAAGCCAGCCTTCGGGTTGGCTTTTTGTTTTTTCAGCGGTTTATAACCATTGATAACGAATACCGACCGTGAACATACTGTCGCGATTTTTTAGTCCCGGAGGGACATATGTCATGTAAGTCTGTTTGCTGGTTATTTTTATCGATAACTTTTCAGTAATGGTCGATGCCAAAGTGAGTGATCCTTCGACACTGGTATTACTGCTCCCTGAAATGATAATACTTCTTCCTTCTAAACTGACATTATCGAGCATATGCCACTCTCCTCTTGCCTGTCCACGTATCACTGATTCACTGACTGAGTAAGGCATGATCAAATCGTCATCATCAATTTCATCGACGTTCGGTTGTTGGTAACGAAAACCTGGACCTATCTCGGTGCTTAATGTGACCTTAGCGTTTTGAAGCCAGTGATAGCCTAAACCCGTTGCCAGCATAAAATCGTCATAATAAGGGCCGTAACGGTCGGCGACATAAGTGGCATTGAGTAGCGCATAGCTTCTGTCACCAAGTAGCATATTAGCTTGCGACTCTAGCTCTGTTTTACGTTTGTCCTCTTCACCATCTTTTTCAACTTGCAACAGACTAATTCTGGCTTGATAACTGTATTGCTCAACTTGATATTGACCTGTGAGCGCATTATTGATGGTTTGAGAATCTGAGTTACCACCGAGGCGCTGATAACCGAGCGAAATATCGGCTGACCAAGGTGATTCTGATGTTTTATTATCGTCACTTGCATAGGCAGGGGCCCCGCATACCATCCAAATTGATAACCACATGGGCTGACAAAAAGACTTCACTACTTTCATCTCACGCAATCTAAGGCGCCGCTATGCTAAGCGCTGTTTGCATTGTGATAGTCAAATTTGGGTTAGAATTCGAGGAGGTCATTCAGCGTTTGGAAAAAAATGTCTCATGGGGCAGCGTCCCACGAGGACAGCGGGTATAATGACTTCCATTAGTAATAGGTGAGTTTTTATGGCAGACAATCGTAAACCCGCAAAAGATCAGCAAGTCGCTAACCTCAAAGTGCCACCACACTCGATAGAGGCCGAGCAGTCGGTTTTAGGTGGTTTAATGTTGGATAATGAACGCTGGGATGCGGTTGCGGAAAAAGTCGTCGGCCATGATTTTTATAGCCGACCCCATCGGTTGATTTATGAATCGACCAAATCGCTACTGGATGAGGGGAAGCCGCTTGATCTCATCACCTTGTCTGAGCATCTCGAAAAGGCGGGAACGCTCGACGATGTGGGCGGCTTTGCTTACTTGGCGGAGCTGGCGAAAAACACCCCGAGCGCCGCTAACATTGTGGCGTATGCCGACATTGTGCGTGAGCGCGCCATGGTGCGCAACCTAATTGGGGTAGCCAATGAAATTGCCGATGCGGGCTATGATACCCAAGGGCGAAGCTCAGAAGATTTGCTCGATATGGCGGAGAGTAAAGTCTTCGCGATTGCTGAGTCTCGGACTAGTGAAACCGAAGGTCCACAGCACATTGACTCGGTACTGAGTCGCACCCTAGAGCGCATTGAAGAGCTGTTCAAGTCACCGCAAGACGGGGTTACCGGCGTATCGACGGGTTTTACCGATCTTAATAAGAAAACGGCAGGCTTACAGCCTTCTGATCTCGTTATCGTCGCGGCACGACCATCGATGGGTAAAACGACCTTTGCGATGAACTTGTGTGAAAACGCAGCCATGGATCAAGAAAAGCCTGTATTGATTTTCTCGCTCGAGATGCCGGCTGAGCAGCTGATGATGCGTATGTTGGCCTCGTTATCACGGGTTGACCAAACCAAGATCCGAACCGGCCAATTAGATGATGAAGATTGGGCGCGTATCTCGTCCTCGATGGGGATCTTGATGCAGAAAAAGAACATGTACATCGATGATAGTTCCGGCCTAACACCGACTGATGTGCGCTCGCGAGCCCGCCGTGTGGCGCGCGAACATGGTGGCGTGAGCATGATCATGGTCGACTATTTGCAACTGATGCGCGTGCCAGGGTTACAAGAAAACCGGACCTTGGAAATTGCTGAAATTTCGCGTTCACTGAAAGCGCTCGCGAAAGAGCTGAATGTGCCTGTAGTGGCGCTATCGCAGCTTAACCGTTCGTTGGAGCAACGTGCTGATAAGCGCCCCGTTAACTCGGACCTGCGTGAGTCGGGTGCGATTGAGCAAGATGCTGACTTGATCATGTTTATTTATCGTGACGAAGTCTACAACCCAGAAAGTGCCATGAAAGGGATTGCAGAAATCCTGATTGGTAAACAGCGTAACGGTCCAATTGGTAGTGTGCGCTTGACCTTCCAAGGCCAGTACTCACGCTTTGATAATTATGCAGGACCCGCGTTTGATGATGAGTGATCTGTCTACCATGACCAATGCGGCTCGCGCCTTCATTGATCCCGAGGCCATGGTGCACAACATCCAAGTGATGCGTCGCAAAGCCCCCGGTAGCAAAATGATGACAGTGGTCAAATCGGACGGTTACGGTCATGGGCTAACCTCCGTTGCGACGACGTTGGCGCCTTATAGCGATGCCTTTGGGGTGGCGCGGATAGAAGAAGCACTGACGTTGCGTCAAGCGGGCATTACCTTACCCATTGTGCTACTCGAAGGTTTCTACGAAGCGGATGAGCTGCCGTTATTGGTTGAGCACCAACTGACCGCCACGGTGCACTGTGATGAGCAAGTGGCAATGCTGACACAAGCGACCCTGCCTTCGCCTTTGTCGGTATGGCTAAAAGTGGACTCAGGCATGCATCGGCTCGGCTTTGAACCGGATCAGGTGCCTGGTGCACTTTTTGCCCTGCATGCTTGCGACAATGTAGCGCCTGAGATTGGTTACTTGAGTCATTTTGGCTGCGCGGACGAAATGGATAATCCGATCACCCAAGCGCAAATTGACACCTTCTCGCGCGTTACGGAAGGGCTGCCCGGTGAACGCTCATTGGCTGCATCTTCCGGCACGTTATTTTGGCCGCAAAGTCATTTTGATTGGGTGCGCCCAGGTATTTGCCTGTATGGCATTTCCTCTCGTATTGAATTAACAGGCGACGCACTTGGTTTGAAGCCGGCAATGCGCCTGACATCGCGGGTCATGGCTGTGCGTCGTCTCAAAGCTGGCGAGCCGGTAGGTTATGGCGCGCGTTGGCGCAGTTCGCGCGATACCTTGATTGGTGTGATTGCGATCGGCTATGGCGACGGCTATCCGCGTTCTGCACCTGACGGCACGCCCGTATGGCTCAATGGTCGAGAAGTACCGCTGGCTGGGCGCGTCTCAATGGATATGATCACCGTTGATCTGGGTCCAGATGCGACCGATAAGGTGGGTGATGAAGCGGTGTTGTGGGGACCCGAGCTCCCGGTTGAGCGCATCGCGCGCTTGGTTGATACGATTGGTTATGAACTTGTCTGCCAGGTGACAGGCCGCGTCCCACGTCAATATCTAACCAATCCCTCCCCGAGGGGGTGAGCGAAACGCAGTGATACGCTAAACGCCTCGGGGCTGCTTTGTCTCGGTTGATTAGCCCGCGGTAGGCGCGCCTTGAAGTGTGACGACCAGCGTACGTGAACCGCCCTGATCACGGTGTTCGCCTAGATAAATCCCTTGCCACGTACCGAGATTGAGGTGTCCTTGAGTGATAGGGACAGTGACACTTGCCCCCAGTAAAGACGCCTTAATATGTGCCGGCATATCATCATCCCCCTCATAGGTATGACGGTAATAGGGCGCACGCTCGGGCACTGAGTGATTAAAATGGGACTCCATATCTTGACGCACGGTGGGGTCCGCATTTTCATTGAGGGTTAAACTGGCTGAGGTATGTTTGATAAATACCTGCATCATCCCCATCTCAATATCATGCAACACAGGCAGTGCGTCGATGATCTCGTCGGTCACAAGATGAAAGCCTCGAGAGCGCGGGCGTAAGCGAATTTCAGTTTGGTACCACATAAGCAATCCTTGTTGTGATCTCTATCGTAATCAGTTAGCCCAAAGGCGATCCAACTATTCTATGATTAATCGCAACCTACTCACAGCGATTGCATGTGAGAATCGAGCCATGATTATGTAATATTACACCAATAACCGCTGCGTACAGCATGGTGGTGCTGACGTTATACAGGACTCCAGCCTGCTGTGATACCCACAGCAGCACTCACAACGCGATTTGGATGACATGATGCTAAAGACAACGAACCCCACACAAACCGTGGCGTGGCAATCACTGACTGCCCACTTTGAAGAAGCACAGGACTATACACTGGCGGATCTGTTTGCGGATAATCCAGACCGATTTGCCCATTTCTCAACGCAATTTGAAGACAGCATTCTGTTGGATTATTCCAAAAACCTGATCAGCGAAGAAACCCTGACCAAGTTATTGGCATTGGCAGACGAAACGGGCGTCTCAGACGCGATTACGTCGATGTTTAATGGTGAGAAAATCAACCGTACAGAAGACCGAGCCGTGCTTCATACTGCGTTGCGTAACCGTAGCAACCAGCCTGTTATGGTGGATGGCGAAGATGTCATGCCGCACGTCAACGCAGTACTCGCGCAAATGCAATCATTCTCTGAGCGTGTGATCAGCGGTGAGTGGAAAGGCTATACCGGGAAAGCAATTACCGATGTGGTGAACATTGGTATCGGTGGCTCAGATCTTGGCCCTTACATGGTCACTGAAGCGCTGGCAGCCTACAAAAACCACCTCAATTTACACTTTGTTTCTAACGTTGATGGCACCCACATGGCCGAAACGTTAAAAGCCCTGAATCCTGAAACGACGTTGTTCTTGGTGGCTTCAAAAACCTTTACCACCCAAGAAACCATGACCAATGCGCACACGGCGCGTGACTGGTTTATGAAGGCTGCTGGAGATGAAAGCCAGGTGGCGAAGCATTTTGCGGCGCTTTCAACCAATGCCGATGCTGTTGCGAACTTTGGGATTGATACGGCCAACATGTTCGAGTTCTGGGACTGGGTTGGTGGCCGTTATTCACTGTGGTCAGCCATTGGTCTATCGATTTGCTTAGGCGTCGGCTTTGACAATTTTGTCGCCTTACTCGATGGCGCACATCAAATGGATAACCACTTTAAAACCGCACCCATGGCTCAAAACATGCCGGTGTTGTTGGCGTTAATCGGTATCTGGTACAACAACTTCCACGGTGCTGAATCAGAAGCTATCCTACCGTATGATCAGTATATGCATCGCTTTGCCGCTTATTTCCAGCAAGGCAACATGGAATCAAACGGTAAGTATGTCGACCGTCACGGTAATCCGGTCGATTATCAAACGGGCCCAATTATCTGGGGTGAACCTGGTACAAACGGCCAACATGCTTTCTATCAGCTTATCCACCAAGGCACTAAGTTAATCCCGTGTGACTTTATTGCCCCCGTGCATAGTCACAACGCGATTGGCGATCACCACGCTAAACTGATGGCGAACTTTTTTGCTCAGACCGAAGCATTAGCCTTTGGTAAGAGCCGTGAGCAAGTCGAAGCCGAGCTAGTGAAAGCGGGCAAATCGGCCGAAGACGTGGCCGCGATCGCACCCTTTAAAGTGTTTGAAGGTAACCGTCCAACCAACTCTATTTTGGTTGAGAAAATCACGCCTTATACACTCGGGGCTTTGATTGCGATGTATGAGCATAAAATCTTCACTCAGGGTGTAATTTGGAACATTTTCAGCTTTGATCAGTGGGGTGTTGAGCTGGGTAAACAACTGGCAAGCAACATTTTGCCTGAGCTGAGTGATGATCAGCAGGTTGAGAGCCATGATAGCTCGACCAATGGACTGATCAATGCATTCAAGCAGTGGCGCCAAGCGTAAGCTGACCGACTACGATTAATTGAGAAAGCTAAACGCCGCGATGCTTATCGCGGCGTTTTTATCTTAATATAGGTGGGTTGACTAAGCTGCGCATCGTTGTTTAATGATCGAAGCAGATCTCGATAAACGCTGTGCCATGTGGGGACTTAAACGGCATGATAATCACTGGGCCATCACTTTTGTGGTTGATGGTATGGCCTTTGCCTGAGACAACCACTGGGGTCGCCATTTCAAACTCAAAGCCTTTTTCGGATAGGATCCGCTTAGCGCCGCCTGTCACCATATTAGTAATCTCACCGACCATGTCGGTCACTTCTTCATCAATGGATTCTGAACGCTCGCCCAGCATGCGTTGCATGATTTCCAGTACCATATCTTCATCAAATGTGACTGAAAATGATCCTTTGGTTTGTGGGCCAACCATGCCTATCAACCCAGAGACGTCACCTTTTGCGATCTCTGACTTTTTTAAATGAGGCTTCTCTGGCTGGATGTCCAGCTGTGCCATGGTTTGTAGCACATTAATCAGTGAAGTAAGAAATGGGTTGACGAATTGTGCTTCCATAAAGAGTGTCCGTCCTAATCAAATCAGTGTTAGTGAGCCAAGCATTGTGCACAAGTGCCATGGGTTTCAATCACATGATGTTGCACATCAAAGCCCATTTTACGCGCTTTCTCACGCAATGCCTCTGATAGCTCTTCAGTGTGACACTCTTCCACGGTGCCGCATTGATCACAAATCAGCAGTTGAGAGCAGTGCCCCTGATGCCCTAAGTGGCAGCAGGCAATATAGCTATTGGTCGACTCTACCTTGTGCACAAACCCCTGTGCTAATAGAAAGTCTAGCGCACGATACACCGTTGGGGGTTTCGCTTGTGGCTCGGTTTCACGCAATATATCGAGCAGCTCGTACGCGGTAATCGCCCGTGAGTTATTGGCGATAATTTCATAAACGCGGGTTCGTTGCGGCGTTAATCTCACACCACGTTGCTCACATAGCTGCTGTGCGCGGTGCAGTAAACCAGTGATCTGGGTCATAGCGCCTCAAAGTACTAACAGTCAGACAGTTATCTTATCATAGCTGTATACCAACGCACCCTGCGTATCTTTATCCTATGCGCTTTGCCACAAGTGTAAATAGATAGTCTATGACCACTTGATCGCGATCAGCTACCTTTGGGTAATGATAGAAGTAAAAACAATAAATAATCAGTCGATTTTTGAATCGGCTAACTGTTTTGCGCTGTCATGTCAGTATGATGGCAGTGTGCCACAGGCATAAAAAACATACCTTTACATCCATAACAGGAGTATGTACCGATGAAAAAACTGTTAGCCCTCGCCGCTTTGGCGTTCGCGTCTGTCTCTACGCAAGCGGCTGCCAATGAGTGTGAGTTAACTGTCACCACCGGCGATAAAATGGCCTACGACCAGTCATCGTTGTCCGTACCAGCAAGCTGTAGTGAAGTCACGCTCACGCTGGAGCATCAAGGCTCAATGCCTGTGACCTCGATGGGCCACAACTGGGTGCTGTCGGAAACGTCTAACTTGCAAGATATCGCCATGAAAGGCGCGGGTGCGGGTGCCGATAACGATTACCTACCACAAGGTGATGATCGTATCTTGGCACATACCAAGTTGGTTGGCGGCGGCGAAAGCACCACCATCACCTTCTCAACCGATGGGTTGCAAGGCAAAGACTTAACTTATTTCTGCTCTTTCCCCGGCCATTGGACGGTAATGAAAGGCAAATTCACTATCGAATAAGTCTTGTTGCGAGAGAGCGCATCGTTCGGCTCTCTCGCTTGTTTCATTCTCGGCTTAATAACAGAGTAAGTCGAATCACCCCTGCGATCATAACGGTCTCCATACTGTTATCTTACCGATTTCTTTCTCTAAGCCTGCTGGTGAACCGGTTCTGCTTAAATCTTACCGATGCAATGTGTATAATCCGCGTCCGCCTGTCGAAAACGACCGTCGTTCAACGTAATTGCAGAGATTCGAGACCATGACTACCCCCAGCAAAACCGCCGCCAGCCCTGATGTGACGCCAAAAACGGTGATGCAGCGTTTCTCTGTTGCGCCCATGCTCGATTGGACCGATTTTCCCGCCATTAGTGCTCTAGCGTAATTGAGGGGTACTAAAGGAGTACTGATACGTTACTTTAGTCAACTCGTTGGAACTTTTTTGTCGTTATGTTGGTCAAAATTTTTGTTGATTTGAGTCCTGTTCGATTGCTTTTAGTTGTACCTGTTGTATGATTTGCATCCCGTTGACTCATCTGTGTAAACGTGTGAGCTTGATGGTGTTAAGGGAAACTTTGTTATGCAGAAATAAATAAGATGTGGTCAAAATGGGCTATGTTTAACAATATGATGTGATATGGCGAAGCCGAACAAGAACAGCAAATCGACAGTCTCGTGGGCGCAAGCCTTCAGGGACATCATTATAAGAGCTATGGATCGAGGACAGTTGTTGCCTGTGCTTGGTTTTTTACTGGTTCTGGCCTTCATCTGGAAGATGCCGGAAAGTAAAGTTTATGATTTTGGTGTGTTAATTCTGAATGGATTTAAGAACTTATCTTTAGCTGGCTGGGTGAGCACAGTAGTAGTGTGCATTCTCTGGGCAGGTCATGCCAGAATTATGAGACGTAAACATAGCTCTGAGTATCAAAGAATTGGTAGTGAAAAATCTAGACTGCAGAAAGAGCAGGTAAATACCCCGCTAGGGTCTAGTGATAACTACTAATCTATATACTGGTTGGGAGACTACATGATGCAATATATTGGCGTTATGTTCTTCGTTGTATGTATAGTGCACTATGTGTATCAGGCCATTATCCTGCCTAGTTTTCGTCAATCAGCTCGCGATGAGTTGTTTGTTCTAAGGGATAAGCTGAGAGCTAGATTGATAGAAGTTCAGGGAACTTGTGATAAGAAGACGATTCGTGCGTTTAAAGAAGTTGATACTGGTATTAATCGCTCATTGAATCGCCTACATATGCTGACATTTTCTAACTTCGTTCGTACAACGATCCACATCGAGGAATCGTCCAAAGAGTATGAAATTTCGAGGAAAAAATTTCATAGCCTCTTAGATAATGCCAAAGATGAAACACCTCTAGAGACATTTCATGAGGTTGGTAAGGTTTTACACAAGGTATTGGCGATGAACTCTTTTATGTTTGTTGTCTACGTATTGCCTTTTGTACTAGCATTTAAGTTCATTGGTACTCTATACCGGAGAACGAAGAAAGCTACTGACTACATGTTAGATATGACAATGGTAGCCAGGAATATTAAGCCTGCATATGAGCATGTTTCAAATGAACGGTTGACTGCATAAAAAAGGAGCTGAAAAGCTCTTTTTTTGTTTGAAAGAGGGGGTTCAATATTCTGTGTCATCTCTTTTTGGTATAGTTTAACGAAATGACACAGAAGTCTGAACACTACCGGCTACACCCCAAAAAGTGTAGTCTTAGAGCATCGCTACGGCTTAGCCGTACGTGCGGGAACAGATCTCTCGTCTTTATTGGCTGAGTAAACAAAGACGAGAGTGGCTGCTACGATAATCGATCCAACTTATTCTCTTCTATGTAATGCTTTAGACCTTGCTTTAGAGGATAAACGAACAGTTTTCTTTCCCCATGCTGTGATTGTGTAAAACCGGCACCCCTATAGAATGGCCAGTTATGCTCTTCGGCGTGAAGTGCTAACGCGTACACACCTATATCGCTGGAAGATTGTATCGCTTTTTTGATAGCGAGACCTAAAAGCCACTTGCCTACACCTTGTTTTTGTACTGATTTGCAAACAGCTATTCTCCCCAGCAATATGCAGGGAGCTGACTTGTATACCAGATCTTTTCTACACTTGTTAGTGAATACATTTCGCTCCAAACTTGAGCTACTCAGAGTGAAGAAACCAACAACCTCTGAAGGTTGTTGGTCACTCTCGATGATGCAGAGATAGGCAACCAGAGTTCCTTTTTCTGCTTGCCTAACAAGTTCGTTTTGTAGGAAGCCATTTAACCCACCATCACCACAGTCAAACTTGTCAAAGTCATAGCACTTTTGTGGGTCAAACTTCTCTACTCTTATCTGTTGACTTGTACTGTCCACGTTTCCTCCGTAGAAGAGCTTAGGATTTCTTTCATAAGCTCTGTTGGCTGTGAAGGGTTATGCAATGCATGCATAACAGAATCCCACTGTTCATGGGTGATCATTAGCCTTTTATGCTCATTAATAACTGTCTGAGCTGTCTCTTTTGCGCTCTCCGCAATGAATCTGCTCAAAGTAGTATTTGATAGTGTGGCCGCTTCTTCAAGCGCTTGTTTTTCTTCTAATGTGACTCTTAATTCAACGCGCTCTTTTTTAATAGCATTCATAGTTTTCACTCCGCCAAGGCAGGTGGATTATCCTTTGTTTTGATTAAGCTGATGATTTTAAAGTAAATGTAAACGTAAATTTCAGTTTCTTAAATTAAGCATCTCGGTTCTTCGTGTACGGCGTTTTCACGTACAATGTTTACTCTAGAGGTTTTGGCGCGGTTGTCAACCTTTATCCTAGGTCAACTTGTCTCACTGAATCGCCTTTTCATGCAGCTTATGCGGAAACAACTCCGTGTACACCGTCCACAGTACGTTTAAGTTCCGGTGGCCTGTCACCTGCGCCACTTCCTCAATCGAATAGCCTTTCTTAAATAGCCGGCTGGCCCCCTCGCGGCGTAAATCGTGATAACGTAAATCGGTAATGCCTAGCGCATTGCGCACACGCTGAAACCGAGAATATCAATAAACGGTATTCGTACGTTGCTGTTCGGGCGCTCGCCCTGCTCGATATCTTCCTGTCTAAATGAATTGGATAGCTGATCAAAGATACCTTTTCGATTTCCCACGTTTCCAAGCGGTAGCGTGGAAACGATTAATGTGTGATTTTGTTCCAAGAGATAACCGAAATGACGCATCAAGCATATAAAGCGAGTCATAAATCACATATCGTCGTCCCTATTTTTTGGAGAGCAGTTATTCAGTTAAACTGAGTTTTCAATTTAGGGGCATCAATTGTATGGCGATTTGCCGATTTAACGTGGATAAATTCACACACAATATCGAAAGTAATTTAGAGCTAATGGGGCTTCCTGTACCCAAAACAGTGTTTGGTAGTATGGCAACAATGTCAGGTGCGCTAGCGAGTATTGAAGCGGCTTTAATGACTAAAGCTGCTGATGTCTCGATTAGCGTAGTCGCTAGTCGAGCCGCAGGAACCACAGTCGCAGGTGTCACAGCTTCTTTTTATGCTGGGGCGATTATTGGTTCAGCACTGAGAGCGTCAACAAGTGCGACGTCATGTAGTGGTGAAGAGCTTAAAAAAGCTTTTCAAGAGCTTGGCTTACCTTTATGGGCTGCGGATGATGCTTTACGCCAACCAAACAGCCACAACTTGCTAAGGAATCAATAATCATGCGCCGATTAAAGGATCGATCGTTATTAATCCTCGTTGCATTGGCGGCAGCGTTAGGTGCTTATGCCTTTTGGAATACGTTAGGGGAGTTCGCGTTAATAATCTTCCCACTGATCGCGTTATATGCCTATATAGTCGAGCGGCCGAAGTTCAAACAATGACCTTTCGCGTGAATGAGTGCACAGTAAACATCACTGCGCTCGCCCTGGGGATCACGCCCCTTTTTCATGCAACTTATATGGAAACAACTCCGTGTACACCGTCCACAGCACGTTCAAGTTCCGGTGGCCTGCTACCTGCGATACCTCCTCAATCTTTTCAAATAGCCTGCAGATACTGTATTGCTACAGCTCAAACACTTCGCTTATTCAAGAACATATCAATGTTACCACTAATCTTTGCTGACATTTTTTAGCCGATACCGTTGGTTTCTAAATCATGGGTAGGCTTGTTTGCTCACGCCAATGTATGTGGATTCTGCTTAAATGTCTTGGACACTCTGTGTATAATCTGCGTCCGCCTGTTGCGTGTATCTACAGGCGGTGCCTTTTAGTATTTTAGGCATTCGCGGGTGTTCGTCTATGTTTGTTCCTCTGCTCTGAGGCGTACTATTGGCGTCCGCCTGTCGAAAACGACTGTCGTTCAACGTAATTTGCAGAGATTCGAGACCATGACTACCCCCAGCAAAACCGCCGCCAGCCCTGATATGACGCCAAAAACGGTGATGCAGCGTTTCTCTGTTGCACCCATGCTTGATTGGACGGACCGACACTGCCGTTACTTTCATCGTTTATTATCTGGGCAAACCTTGCTGTTTACCGAGATGGTGACCACGGGGGCGATCATTCATGGTAAAGCGGATTACCTTGCTTACAACGAGCAGGAGCATCCGGTGGCGTTGCAGCTGGGGGGATCGGATCCGGCGGATTTGGCAATGTGCGCCAAGCTGGCGGCCGAGCGTGGCTATGATGAAATTAACCTCAACGTCGGTTGCCCGTCGGATCGGGTGCAAAACGGGCGCTTTGGGGCGTGTTTAATGGCGGAGCCTGAGCTGGTGGCGCAGTGTGTGGCTGCCATGCGAGAAGTCACCGATGTGCCTATTACGGTGAAAACCCGCATTGGTATTGATGAGCAAGACAGCTATGAATTTTTAACCGACTTTGTTGAGACAGTCAGCGAAAAAGGTGGCTGTGATATGTTCACGATTCATGCGCGCAAAGCGTGGTTAAACGGTTTGAGCCCAAAAGAGAACCGCGATATCCCGCCACTGGATTACCCACGCGTGTATCAGCTCAAAAAAGACTTTCCGCACCTGACGCTTGCTATCAATGGCGGGGTGAAAAGTCTTGAGGAAGCGGAGCAGCATCTTGAGCATCTTGATGGGGTGATGGTTGGTCGCCAAGCTTATCAGAGTCCGTTTATGTTGGCCGAGGCCGATCAGCGTTTATTTGGTATGACAACGCCTCGCATTACACGTCGTCAAGCGGTTGAAGCCATGTTCCCATATATCGAAAAACAGCTCTCTCAAGGGGCGCAACTGAACCATATCAGTCGCCATATGTTAGGTTTGTTCCAAAATATGCCTGGCGCGCGGCAATGGCGTCGCTATATCAGCGAGAATGCGCACAAGCCGGGAGCAAGTATTGAAGTGCTGACCACGGCGATGAGCCACATTCCTGACGATTGGCTTGATGCGTAATTGAGTGAAAATGACTAAATTTAGGTTTACATTTAACCACCACGTTGACATCGACCGGAAAGCCAATCCTAACGTACTGAAATAATGAGAATATATAGAGTGACAAATTGGCTTAAAACCTGCAGAGTCTGTCTCGCTATCAAGACAAGGAGATCGTAATGATCGAACTACTTTTTCTGATTGGCTTTGCGGTGGTGTTATTCATGACCGGAGTCAGCATCATGGGCATGGTACTGGCGATGCTTGCGGGTTTTGCTGTGATGATGTTGGCCGGGATGATCGGTACGCTGCTCAAGCTACTGCCATGGCTTTTAGTCATTGCTGTGGTGGTTTGGTTAGTCAAACGTCAACGTCGCAGCCGTAAAGGTCAGTCAGAAGTGATCATCAATGAAAAGCGCTGGGCACGATTCCGTCGCCGCTAGAGCGTGAAAACTTGCGCGTGTGCACAGCAAACGGACAGCATAAGTTGTTTTTGGCTTCTTCTCGGCACAAAGCTTGCTATCATTATCAGTTACCGGCGACAAGGCATGGCTTTGCCGCCTCCGCGTGACGACACTTTTTTATCGACAATGTGGAGACTTTCATGAAAACCACTTCAATGACGCTTGCCGCCGCAGCGTTTACCGCGCTACTGGCCATGCCCTCTCAAGCAGCCACCCTTGCCGGGGGAAAAGTCGGCGCCGATGCCTGGTTTATGGATGCTGATGTCAACAATGTAGAAGCCGATGATGCCAGTACAGCGGGTTCTTATTATGCGGCACTCGAGCACCCGCTTCCGTTAATCCCGAATGCCAAGATCCGTCAAACCTCGGTGAGTGTTGATGGCACTCGCTCGGACAACGTTGATTTTGACCAAATCGACTTCGTGGCGTATTACGAGTTTCTCGATAACGATCTTGTATCTGTGGATGCTGGCGTTAATTTACAGCGTTTTCAATCTGGTAAGTTCAAAGGGGAGAGCTTCGACGAATGGCAGCCAAACCTGTATGTCGATGCGCGCGTTGGTTTGGTAGGCACGCCGTTAAATGTGTTTGCCACCGTAAGCAAAGGCGAGTTTGATGGCACCAGCACCTTAGATGCCGAGGCGGGCCTTATTTACCAACTGGGCTTGGTCGCCGCAGATCTGAATGTGCGTGGCGGCTATCGGATGATTGACCACGATTTCGATTATTTTAATAACAAAGCTGAGCTTGATCTGACCGGTTTCTTTGTCGGTGCTGAATTAGACTTTTAATCTTGCTTTTTATCAGCCTTATGCCCTAAACCGCGCCTCTGCGCGGTTTTTTAATGCCTTCCTGTTTATCCTCTCCCCCTACAACACATGGCACCCTCGTCTATCTGATACTAAGCTCAATTCAAGATGTGGATTTTATCGATAGGCAAATGACGATGACAGCCGAACAACTCCGTGCGTTATACCGCCAACAGCTTTTGATTGAAGCGCTTGTTGAGCCGTCGTTAGATAATGAAGGATGGGTGGTTGAATGCCGCCATGCTGCGGGAGGCTTGATGGCATTGACGAATGCCGACGGCGTTGAGCAGTGTTTTCTCGATATCGATCAAGCGACCTTGAATGCATTAGAGATTGGTTTTCAGCAAGTGCGCATTATCGACTAATCCCGCGACCCGCTTAAGCACTCCTTTCTACACATGGGATCTTACAAAAAGTTATAAAACATTCACATCTATTCTTTATTGTTATTAACTGGTGAGGTTACGCTAGCATTTACGCAATGTTAGCAAGGAATGTCGTCACCATGTTACTCAAGGATCTCTCCGGGTTAACCAGCCCGCTTAATGATCAGCAAATCGGCCAGTTGCAACAAGCGGTGGCGGAGTTGTCACCGCAGCAGCTGGCCTGGATCAGTGGTTATTTTTGGGGGTTAAGCCAAACACCTGCCGGTGAAGCGGTGGCACCCAAGACCATGCCACAAACCAGTGCCGCGCCCAACCACACCCTGACTATTCTGTATGCCTCGCAAACGGGTAATGCCAAAGGCGTGGCGGAGGCGTTGCATCAAGAGGCCGAGGCAGCAGGGATCCCAGCCAAGTTGGTTGCGACCGATAACTATAAAGGCAAGCAGCTGGGCAAAGAAACCCACTTGGTGATAGTGGCTTCCACCAATGGTGAAGGCGAGCCGCCTGATAATGCCATTGAGCTGCATGAATTTTTACAATCTAAAAAAGCGCCTAAGCTTGACCATCTTCACTACGCCGTTTTGAGCTTAGGAGACTCGAGTTACGAGTACTTTTGCCAAACAGGTAAAGATTTTGACGCCTTTTTACAAAAACTCGGCGCTAAGCCCATGGTCGCCCGTCTTGATTGCGATGTGGATTATGAAGCCACAGCCAGTGCCTGGCGCGAGCAAACCTTAGCCGAGGTCAAGCAACAATTTCAGGCCAGCGGGGACGCGCAAGTGGTGCCACTCCATCAAGCCACCTCGCACGCTAAATATACTAAGCAGTCTCCTTACACAGCCGAACTACTCACCTGTCAGCGTATTACTGGACGTGGGTCAGATAAAGCGGTTTACCACATTGAATTTGATCTGGATGAGTCCGGCATTCAATACCAACCGGGCGATGCCTTGGGGGTGTGGTATCAAAACGATCCTGTATTAGCCGATGCCATTTTAGCCCAAGTAGGACTGAGTGGTGACGAGTCGGTAGCGGTGGATGGCAGTGCCGTTTCGTTGCGCGAGGCGCTGATCACTGACTATGAAATCACCGCTTCTAACCCGCAGCAGATCACTGCGCTGGCGGCGTTGTCGGAAAGCGACACACTCACCGCCTTGACGGAAGACAAAGCTGCACTGCGTGAGTTTGCCAATCGCACTCAGCTCATTGATGCATTGACGCTGGCCGATGTCACTCTCAATGTCGAGCAATTTCAATCGATATTGCGCCGGCTTACCCCGCGTTTGTACTCAATTGCTTCCAGCCAGGCAGAAGTAGAAGACGAAGTGCACCTCACCGTCGGGCTGGTGGAGTATCAGCATGAGAGTGGAGCGTCACGCCAAGGCGGCGCATCGAGCTTTCTCGCCCACCGCGCGGCGAAAGCGGAGACAGTAAAAGTGTTTGTTGAGCATAACGATAACTTTAAGCTTCCTGATAA
The DNA here is from genome assembly GCF_001996185.1 of Salinivibrio costicola subsp. alcaliphilus. Classification (NCBI taxonomy): domain Bacteria; kingdom Pseudomonadati; phylum Pseudomonadota; class Gammaproteobacteria; order Vibrionales; family Vibrionaceae; genus Salinivibrio; species Salinivibrio costicola. The sequence continues at coordinate 29,425 of NZ_MUFR01000010.1, read as the reverse complement.
CGATGCCACCCCGATCATTATGATTGGTCCAGGCACCGGTATTGCGCCATTCCGCGCCTTCTTGCAAGAGCGAGAGCAACGGGAGGCACAAGGTGACAACTGGTTGTTCTTTGGTGATCGCACCTTTACTGATGATTTTCTCTATCAGGTTGAATGGCAGCAATACCTTAAATCTGGCCTACTCACGCGGATGGATGTGGCCTTTAGCCGTGATCAGGCAGAGAAAGTGTATGTCCAGCATCGGTTACGCGAACGCGCTGAAGCGGTATGGCAATGGCTATCAAACGGTGCCTACCTCTATGTGTGTGGCGATGCTAACCAAATGGCGAAAGATGTCCATGAAGCGTTAATCGAGATTGCCCAAACACAGGGTCAGCAAAGCCGTGAGCAAGCCGAAGCCTTTATTAACGAATTGCGCAAAGATAAGCGCTATCAAAGGGATGTGTACTAATGAGTGAGCAGAAATTTGCGGGCGATACACTGGGCCCACTGGCCGATAATGAACGGCTAAAAAAAGACAGTGATTATTTGCGTGGCACCATTGATCACGACTTGCAGGATCCTATTACGGGTGGTTTTACCGATGATAATTTCCAGCTGATCCGTTTTCACGGCATGTATCAGCAAGATGATCGCGATATTCGCGCGGAGCGGCAAAAACAAAAATTGGAGCCACTGCATAACGTGATGTTACGCGCGCGGATGCCGGGCGGGATCATTACCCCTGAGCAATGGTTAGCGATTGACAAGTTTGCCCGCGAAAGCTCGCTCTATGGCAGCATTCGCCTGACAACGCGACAAACTTTTCAGTTTCATGGTGTCTTAAAGCCTAACATCAAGCTCATGCATCAGACCTTGCATGAATATGGTATTGACTCGATTGCTACTGCTGGGGATGTGAACCGTAATGTGTTGTGTACCTCCAACCCAGTGGAGTCCGAGCTCCATCAGCAAGCCTATGATTGGGCAAAACGCATCAGCGAGCACTTGCTGCCTAAAACTCGCGCTTACGCAGAGATTTGGCTCGATGGTGAAAAAGTCGAAGGCAGCCAAGATAAAGAGCCGATTTTGGGTGAGCGTTACTTGCCGCGTAAGTTCAAAACCACGGTGGTGATCCCGCCACAAAACGACGTGGATGTGCACGCCAACGACCTTAACTTTGTCGCCATCGCCGAACAAGGACAGCTGATCGGCTTTAACGTCTTAGTCGGGGGTGGGCTGGCGATGACCCATGGTGACACCAACACCTACCCGCGCCGCGCAGATGATTTTGGTTTTATTCCGCTTGAACATACGTTGAAGATTGCTGAGGCCGTGGTCACCACCCAACGTGATTGGGGAAACCGTTCGAACCGTAAAAATGCGAAAACCAAGTACACCCTTGATCGTGTTGGCGCGGATGTATTCAAAGCGGAAGTGGAAAAGCGTGCTGGTGTAATATTTGCGCCAAGCCGGCCTTATAGCTTTACTGGTCGCGGTGATCGCTTGGGCTGGACCAAAGGGATTGACGGTAAATACCACCTCGCCTTATTTATCGAAAATGGCCGCTTGCGTGATACACCAGAAAAGCCGCTCAAAACCGGCATGGCAGAGATCGCCAAGGTACACCAAGGCGATTTTCGAATGACCGCCAACCAAAACCTGATCATTGCCGGGATCCCTGAAGCGCAAAAAGACGAGATTGAGGCGTTAGCGCGTCGTTATCGGTTAATTGATGATGCGCACAGTGTACAGCGCACGAATTCGATGGCGTGTGTTTCCTTCCCAACCTGTCCACTTGCCATGGCAGAAGCGGAGCGCTTTCTTCCCGATTTTGTCACCGAAGTGGAAGCGATTCAGAAAAAACACCAAGTAGACAACGATCCGATTGTTTTACGGGTGACCGGCTGTCCCAATGGTTGCGGCCGTGCGATGCTGGCAGAAGTGGGTTTGGTCGGCAAAGCGCCAGGGCGCTATAACCTGCATTTAGGCGGAAATTGGGAAGGTACCCGAATCCCCAAAATGTACAAAGAGAACATCACCGATCGTCAGATCCTTGAAGAATTGGATCAGTTGATTGGTCGCTGGGCAACGGAGCGTGAAGTGGGTGAGCACTTTGGTGATTTCTTGATCCGCCGCGAGGTGATTGCCCCCGTGCATGTATCTAAGAGGGATTTTTATGCTTGAAACCGTTCAACCTAATGCGACGTTAGCCTTGGCTGACATTGCCGCGATGAATAAAAGCCAGCAAGCCTTGGCATTGGCGGAGGTCAATGCCACCTTGGAGTCACTTTCGGCGCCTGAGCGTGTGGCCTGGGCACTTGAGCATCTCGAGGGGCAATGTGTTCTGTCGTCCAGCTTTGGTGTACAGGCAGCGCTTATGCTTCATTTAGTGAGTCAGGTTAAATCGGACATTCCGGTGATCTTAACCGACACGGGCTACTTATTTGCCGAGACTTACCGGTTTATCGATACCTTAACTGCACGGCTTAACTTGGATTTGCGCGTCTATCGTGCTGAGCTTTCCCCCGCGTGGCAAGAAGCGCGTTACGGCCAACTCTGGGAGCAAGGCGTGGAGGGGATCAGCCGATATAATCAAATCAATAAAGTTGAGCCGATGAAGCGTGCGCTGCGAGAGCTAAAAGCCGGGACCTGGTTTTCTGGGCTCCGCCGAGGTCAATCTGACTCGCGTGCCAATTTGCCGATACTCAGTGTCCAGCATGGGGTGTTTAAGTTCTTGCCTGTGATTGATTGGTCGAACCAACAGGTCGATGACTACCTGCGCGAGCATGACTTGCCTTATCATCCATTGCGCGAAAAAGGCTATGTGTCGGTGGGGGATGTTCATACCACCCAGCGGTTAGAACCGGGCATGCGTGAAGAGCAAACACGGTTTTTTGGTCTCAAACGCGAGTGCGGCTTGCATGAGGACGACTTAAATGATGGTTCGGGGATATAGCCTCGTCGAGAATAGCCCCGCCGAGAAAGAATGTAACTAACTCTCGGCCCTTAAATAGTGTCACCTTGTGGTGGCATTTTTTTGTTCAATTTCACTGAGTTTGTCTACTCTTTAACTGAGTAACTCATCAGCCGTGGCGTGTTTTGTGCTATAAATAGCGGGTAAAGCTAGGAGGCAGTGAATAAGAGCCTAATACTTTTATTCGCAACGTGTCACGGATGCGCCATTAATGTGACCAACAGTGAATCTTATGAACAAAAAACTATCTTTAGTCGCGCTTGCCGTCGCCGGTGTCGTTGCCATTGGCGCCCCGGCTGTCATTGACTATACATCAGCAGCTCCCTCCACGTCTGATGCTAACCAGCGTTATATGGGGCACGGCAACGGCTGGCTGGAAGTGAACACGGCCACTTTTGCTAACAATATTCAACGTGTTCAACAGCAAGTCAGTGAAGGGACGAAAATCTGTGCCGTCATGAAAGCGGATGCCTATGGCAATGGTATTGCAGGCTTATTGCCCACCGTGATTGCAAGTGGTATCGACTGTGTTGGTATTGCCAGTAATGAAGAAGCTCGGACGTTGCGCGAAGGCGGCTTTACCGGCGAGATCATGCGTGTACGGACCGCGACCTTGCAGGAAATGGAAAGTGCATTAGCATTGAACATGCAAGAGCTCATTGGCTCGGCAGAGCAAGCCGAGCAAATGCGTGAGTTAGCCGACAAGCATGATATTACCATTCCGGTCCATATGGCCTTTAATGCCGGAGGTATGGGGCGTAATGGTATTGAGATGAACGAGGAATCTGGCAAACAAGTTGCGGTGGATATCGCTACCGACCCACGCTTTAACGTCGTCGGTATCATGACTCACTTTCCTAACTATGAAGCGGAGTATGTTCGTAGCAAGTTAGGACAGTTTACTGCGAACAGCGAATGGCTAATAGAGGAAGCTGGGCTTCAACGTGAAGACGTATTGCTGCACGCGGCGAACTCTTTTGTGACCCTGAATGTTCCTGAAGGCCATCTTGATATGGTTCGTCCGGGAGGCGCCTTGTATGGCGATCAGCCCACTAACCGTGAACTGCCACCGATCATGAGCTTTAAAACTAAAGTGGCCTCTGTGCATCACTTGCCTGAAGGCAGCACCGTGGGGTATGACAGTACCTATACGCTAAAGCGTGATTCGGTGTTGGCGAACCTGCCGGTGGGGTATTCGGATGGTGTGCCACGTAAAATGGGCAACAACGCTGATGTCTTGATTCAAGGTCACCGAGCCCCCGTGGTCGGTGTTTCATCCATGAACACCATTATGGTCGATATTACCGAGATTGCGGATCAAGTGATGCCAAACGATGAAGTGGTGCTCTTTGGTCAGCAAGGGGAGGAGACCATTGGCGCTGAAGAGTATGAATCGAGTGCGGATGTGATCTTCCCTGAGATATATAGCTGGTGGGGCGCGGTCAACCCACGTGAATACGTGCAGTAATCAGTACAAAAAAAGCGATGCCGATTGGCATCGCTTTGCTTGTTATTCAAGCGCTGATCCGTTTTACAGGATATCAAGCAACTCTACTTCAAATACTAATGCAGCAAATGGCGGGATTGCTGCGCCAGCACCACGCTCGCCGTAGGCCAGATCTTGTGGTACATACAGTTTCCACTTAGAGCCAACTGGCATCATTTGCAGGGCTTCCACCCAACCTTTAATCACGCCAGTCACTGGGAACTCGACCGGTTCGCCACGCGTAACTGAGCTATCAAAAACGCTGCCATCGATCAGTTGGCCATGATAGTGCACACGTACCTGCTTATCGCTGGTTGGGATGTCACCGTCGCCTTGTACCAGCACTTCGTACTGTAGGCCTGATTCGGTTACCGTCACTTCATCACGTTTGGCATTATCAGCCAAGAAAGTATCGCCTTCTGCGGCTTGTGCTTTTGCAGCTTCTTGACGAACTTCTTCCGCTTTTGTGTGAAGCTCACGCAATGCGTTATTAATGTCATCAATTTCGATCTCTGGCATTTCGCCAGCTAAGGCCGTGCTGATGCCTTTGGCAATCGCATCGACGTTTAGACCTTCAAGGCCACTGCCCGCAAGTTGTTGGCCCATTTGTAGGCCGATGCCATAGCTGGCCTTCTGTTCGACGGTTTCCAGTTGTACGTCAGACATAACGTCTCTCTTTTGTGGGTCAATAAAGTGTGAAAGGATAACAGGTGATGGATTCGTGGGTAAACTTTTGTGCCAAAAAGGCGTCCAATATGAGGACAAAACAACAATATATGCGCGGAGTGGCAATGAAGTTAACAGCAATACGAGCGCTCTGGGATAAACTGCGTGCGAAAGGTGGAGACAAACTCACCACTGTTTTAGAGCAAGCGGCGACGTTAAGTCGTCACAGTGCGATGCTAACGCGAATACAACACGCGTGGCGCCACCTGCCTCGTCTCCACCGGCGACTGTTGATGATCCTGGTTCCCGTCGTTGTGGTATTGGCCTTACTTCCTAGCCCCACGCCGCCTGAGTCGTCATCGGATAAACCTGTGCGCCAGGCGCGACAGCCGGTTGCGATCAATCCAGATGCGAGCCGTTCGTTATCATCGTCAACGGCTCCATCGTCAACAGCGTCACAAAACGCATCGTCAGTGGCTGACTCTGCGATGTCACAGGAGTCCTCAACCGCAGAAGAGAGCGCTTGGACACGTCATCAAATTGAGTCTGGTGATACCTTGGCCAAAGTGTTCCGACGCTACGATCTCGCCTTAACGGACTTGTATTCGATTGCCAATATTGAAGGTGAAGGCAAACCTATCAGTCGCATTCAGCCTGGCCAATGGATTCGTTTTAAACGGACACCCAGTGGCGCGCTAGATATATTGCAGATCGAAACGGAGAAAGGTCAATCCGCACTGTATTTTCGCCTTTCTGATGGCGGTTTTGCCCGTCAACGTTAGTTTCTTGAAACCGTCAATCTAACCGAAGGCATTGATAGGTGGTGCTTTCGGTCTCTTCCCTGTCTTTTATAGTCCTTACTCTGTCTGTTTTTTGCGCAATTTTGTGATTAAAGTCGCTGCAGCACGATTTTTAAGCTACTTTTTATAAATCAGTCAATACGGCTGGATACATTGCATCATTGAGGCGGAAAAGGGACAAATTGCGGTTAAGGGTGTGAATGCCTGCCAAACAAGCCAGTGTTGTATGACATACTTTTTACGAAAATAATGAGTCTTTCATCACACTTTGGTTATTTTTTGTGCTAGTATTCGCGCCGCTGTGTAGGACAGACACGCAAGCCCGCCTCAACATGGATGTCTAGGCATTAACACGCTAATCACTAATTTGTTGAGGACTCGCTTTTCCATGTTGAAAAATCTATCTATTGGCAAAAAGTTTACCGCGGCTTTTTCCCTCATTGGTATTGCTGTCGTGATCTTTGGGTTTTACATCTTCACCCAAGTCAGCGGCATGCGCGATAATATGCTGAACTTTACTGACGATACCCTTCCCGCGGTGCTTGAGATCGAACGACTCAATGAAGAGATGATACGGATTCGTCAGGATCAGTATGCGGTTCTTACCTTTAGTGATCCGGCAGAACGGCGTGAAATCTTGGGCGAGATCGATGTTATGAAGCGCGATTATAGCCGTGCTCTCGACGCCTACCAGGAGACGCTTTGGTACGACGATGAAAAAGCCATTTTCAGTCGTATCCAGAACAATTGGGACAAATATAATCAAGAGCTCAGTGCTTTTCCTGACCGTGTTGAAGACGGGCAACTGACCGCAGCACAACAAATTTTATCTAAGTCATTTGGTACCTTCGGACAGTTAGATAAGTCCTTAACGGAAATGTCTGAGTTGATGCAAGGCTTTATTGGTAAAAACCGCGCCTCGATGCTTAGCCAAGTTTCTACGGTGAGCATGACCATTATTGGCGTACTGCTTGCAGTGATCGCCTTTATGATTGTGGTGGCAGTGGTGTTTACTCGTGCGATCATCAATCCGTTGCGTTTAGTGATGGAGCAGTCTTCTGCGATTGCCGATGGTGATTTGAGCTATCAATTGGATCGCAGCCAGATTGGTAATGATGAAATGGGTAAATTGGCGGACTCGAGCATGGCGATGCAAGACAGTCTGCGCACGCTGATTGAAGAAGTGATTGCCGCGGTAACCCAATTGAGCAGTGCAGTCGAAGAGGTCAGTGCCGTATCGAGCCAAACCTCGACTGGGATGCAAAACCAGCAACATGAGGTGTCGCAAGTGGCGACCGCGATGGCACAAATGAAAGCCACCGTGGCGGATGTGGCGCAGAATACCGAAAGCTCATCCACCGCCGCCAACGAAGCGAGCGAGCAGTCTCGTATGGGGGCGCAAGATATTGATGGGATGGTGGCATCGATTCGCAAAGTAGCAGAGGACATGCGTCAAACGGGCAATACCGTGAGTGAGCTCGATCAGCAGTCGAAACAAATCAACATGGTGGTGGATGTTATTCGTGATATTGCTGAGCAAACCAATTTACTGGCGTTGAACGCGGCGATTGAAGCAGCGCGTGCCGGTGAATCAGGCCGTGGCTTTGCGGTGGTGGCCGATGAAGTGCGTACCTTAGCGGGCCGTACCCAAGACTCAACGGGCGAAATCACCACCATCATCGAAAAACTGCAGCAACACGCCACGCAAGCGCGCAATGCCACCACGCAAAGCTGTGAGAGCATTGAGCAATGCGTAGAGCAGGGCGACCAGGCTCAACAGCTGGTGCGTGGGATTGAAACCTCGGTTGAAAACATCGCTGATATGGGCATGCAAATTGCCAGTGCCTGTGGCGAGCAAGACTCGGTAGCGGATGAGCTAAGCCGTAACATTGAGCGCATCAATGATTCGTCACAAGAAGTCGCTGGCGGTGCCGATCAAACCGCACAAGCCTGTAGCGAGCTCAGCCAGTTGGCGCAATCACTGCAAACGACCATGCAGCGCTTCCGTCTAACCAAATAGGTCTTACCGCCAATAGATGAAAACAAAATCCCGCTGATTCAGCGGGATTTTTTGCTTTAAACGGCGGATGCGTCACTCACCGATAAACGCATATCAATATGGGGGATCCCATCTTCTAAGTAGGCGTCGGAAAACGCCGAAAAGCCATGGATTTGATAAAACCGCTGTAAATGTGTTTGTGCGCCAATCTCAATATCATCATGTGGCCAATGTTGCTGGCAAGCCTGAATCGCGTGGCGAACCAATTGATGCCCCCATTGACCGTTTCGGTGAGCGGGCGCAACGATCACACGGCCAATGCTGGCGCCTGAGTAACTTGCACCTGGTGCCAGCACACGGGCATAAGCCGCCAGCTCGCCATTCAGCCAGCCCATTAAATGCAGCGTCTCTGGCGCGGTGTCGAGCGCATCAAGCTCTGGGTAGGCACAGGCTTGTTCCACTACAAACACATCTACCCGTAATTTCATCAGTGTGAATAAGGTGCGCGTATCAAGCGCGTCAAATGTCACGATTTGCCAATCCATACCAAAACTCCAAAGGGGAAAGTAAAAAAATACCGCAGACAGGCTGCGGTATTCAAAAGCTATTTAGTGGGTGTCGTTAACCAGCTACTGACGAGGCTGGCTTAAATCAACATGATAAACGCCAAATCCCACTTCATCAGTGCCTTGGCGGCGCATTGACCATTGGCCTTTTTGCTCGATAAATTGCGCCGCTTTCTCGCTTGGTGAGGTTTCAAAGCTGACCACAGCGTCGCCTTCGATAGGCGCGATGGACCAGTTGTTATCCGCACTCACTGTGACTTGGCCTTCTTCTTGACTCACACGGCTGATGTAGTTGGCGACCACGGTACGGTTTTCATCCGGCGCGGCAAAGGCGATATGGTCACTGCCGGTGCCTGGGAACTTACCACTATAGGCACGGTAATTGTTGGTCGCTATCAGGAAGGTTTGCTCAGGGCCAACCGGCTCACCTTGATAGGTCAGGTTGATGATTCGCGACGCGTCTGGATTGACCTCATTGCAATCTCCGTCGTAGCGGGCAGGCTTGGTGATATCAATCTGATACTCGACACCGTCAATGACATCAAAGTTATAGGTGCGGAATCCATCCCAGTTCACCAGTGACTGGGGCTGCTCTGTGTTGGGATCGATTTGGTTAAACTGGCCGGCACTGCACTCTAGCCATTGGGTAAGCTCGGCACCAGAGACTTTCAGTGCCACCAAGGTATTCGGGTACAGATAAAGATCGGCGGCGTTACGGAACGTCAGTTGGCCCGCCTCCACTTCGGTAAAGTTGCTCGGATCGTTTTTGCGACCACCGGCTTTAAAAGGCGCGGCGGCAGACAGCACCGGCAGATCGGCTAAGTCAGGGTCCCCTTGAATCATGCGCTCGACATAGTCTTGCTGTGCGAGGTTAACGATTTGTACGGTCGGATCGTCTTGAAGCAGGGCCAAGTAGGAATACATCACATCATTAGCTTGACCAATTGGCTGATTGACGAAATCTTGTGTGGCTTTATGGTCTGACTCCACAGCCTTAAGCAAAGCTTCATCGGCCTCGACTAAGGCCTTGTTATTCGCCTGATCAAAAATCGGACGCGCCTGAGCCTGACTGTCAGTGACTTGCCATTGACCATCGACTTGCTCGAGCGCCAGATCTATTACACCGACATGGCTGCCCCAGCGGCCGGCCATCACACTGGCCACACCATTGATCGTGCCTTTATCGATATCCGCACCGGGAATGTTGGCGAAGTCTTCTCCAGGGAAGACGGCATGTGAATGACCAAAGGCAATGGCATCAATGCCGTCGACATCCGTGAGGTAATACACAGAATCTTCTGCCATCGCTTTATAAGGCGCTTGTGAAATACCTGAGTGAGGAATAGCCACGACCACATCGGCCCCTTTGGCTTTCATTTCCGGCACTAACTTTTCTGCGGTTTGTTTAATGTCTTTGGCGATCACCTTTCCTTCGAGATTGGCTTTATCCCAAGTCATTATCTGTGGCGGGACAAAGCCGATGTAACCGACTTTGATGGTGTGGCTATCACCGTCTTCATCTTTGAGTTGGTATTCTTTAATTAAATACGGGTCAAAGTAGTGCTCGCCGCTATCGGCATCAAACACGTTGGCGTTGATATACGGGAAGTTAGCGTCGTTGATTGACTCTTTTAAAAAGGCCAAGCCATAGTTGAATTCATGGTTACCGATGTTTCCCACTTCATAATTGAGCAAGTTCATCGCTTTGTACACTGGGTGCACTTCGCCAGGTTGGATACCTTTGCTCGCCATGTAATCGCCCATTGGACTGCCTTGAATCAGGTCACCGTTATCGACCAATAGCGCGTTTTGTGCTTCATCGCGAGCTTGTTTGACCACGGTCGCGGCGCGGACCAAACCGATTTTTTGTGACGGCTTGTTTTTGTAGTAGTCGTAATCCATCACATTAGTATGAATATCGGTGGTTTCAATCACACGCAGGTTGATGGTATCGGCAAAGGCACTGCCAGATGCGGCAAACAGACCGGCAACCACCGCGGTGGCGACAGCAGAAGGGAGCAAACGCATAACAGGATCTCCAAGTGAAAAGTGTGCGTTAGTTATCAAGCAATTGAATTATGCCGTTTATCATTCACATGAAGCTGTGCGCTTGATCGGCTTTATCGAACCGTTTCAAGGCTCTGAGGCGGCAATTGAGCGCTTTGCGATCGCAGTCATTGTTTTATTGACCCGATGCCTTACCCATTCCACTCCCTCCTAAAGCACTAAAAAGAATAAAAAATGAATTTATAGAATTTCAGGTAATAGTTGTGGAGCGATATAGTGGCGGTATTGTCATCAAGGAAATGCGCGATCATGGATTATCTTCCTCTTTTTGCTCAGCTGAAACATCGTCCTTGCCTCGTGGTGGGCGGCGGCGAAGTGGCATGGCGAAAAACCCGCATGCTACTCAAAGTCGGGGCGGCGGTCACCTTAGTGGCCCCTGAGGTCGACCGTGAAATTGAAGAGGCGCAAGCGCAAGGCAAGTTGACGGTGTTACGCGAGGCGTTTCGTCCCGAACACCTGGATGGAAACATGCTGGCAATTGCGGCGACCGATAATGCCTTAGTCAACGAGTTGGTCTCCACTGCCGCTGACAGCCGCAATATTTTGGTCAATGTGGTTGATGATACGCCCAAGTGCAGCTTTATTGTCCCCTCATTAGTGGATCGCTCTCCCATTATCATTGCTATTTCGTCGGGCGGTAAAGCGCCGGTATTGGCACGGATGCTACGTGAAAAAATTGAAACCTTGGTCCCCCAACATATCGGCAAAATGGCAGCGATGGCGGGCGCGTTTCGCGACAAACTGAAAGCACGCATTCCGACCTTAACGGGGCGGCGTAAATTCTGGGAAGCCGCTTTTAGTGGCCGGTTTGCTGATTTAGTCGCGGCGGGCAAACACCAGCAAGCCGAGCAGGCGCTTGAACAGCTCAGTGGACAAATCACCACCCAAGGCGAAGTGGCCTTGATTGGCGCCGGGCCAGGGGATCCTGGGCTATTGACCTTGCGCGCATTGCAATTGATGCAGCAAGCCGATGTGGTGTTATACGACTACTTAGTCGCTGAGCCGATTATGGAGTTGTGTCGCCGAGATGCAGAGCTGGTTTGCGTGGGAAAACGGGCGAGCTACCACAGTGTCAGCCAAGACGACATTAATCGTCTGTTGGTCGAGCATGCCCAAGCGGGAAAACGGGTGGTGCGCTTAAAAGGGGGCGATCCGTTCATGTTTGGCCGTGGTGGCGAGGAGTTACAAACACTGGCCAACGCCGGAGTCTCGTTTCAAGTGGTGCCTGGTATCACCGCCGCTGCAGGGGCAACGGCGTATGCCGGTATTCCGCTAACCCATCGCGATCACGCTCAAACGGCGCTGTTTATTACCGGTCATTTGAAAAAAGAACAAGACACGCTGGAATGGGCCACCTTGGCACGCGCGCAGCAAACCTTGGTGATCTACATGGGGCTAATGAAGTCGGCCCACATTCAAAGCCAGCTTTTGGCTCATGGCCGTTCACCGGAGACGCCAGTGGCGGTGATTGAAAACGGCACCCGTCCAGAGCAAAAAGTCTTTACCGGTCAACTCAATAATTTACCGTCGCTGGCTGAGCAAGCGGCGTCGCCAGCCCTAATCGTGGTAGGCGAAGTCGCGGCCCTCGCCGGTCAGTTGACTTGGTTTGGTGATAATAATGTGGCAACTGATGCTGATCCCACGCAAGCGCCAACCGCTGTGGTTAACTTCGCTTAAAGGATAATGAAGATGGACGCAAAAACACTGACTCACCTCCAGCAGTTGGAAGCCGAGAGCATTCATATACTGCGGGAAGTCGCAGCGGAGTTTGATAACCCCGTGATGCTGTATTCAATTGGTAAAGATTCGTCGGTGATGCTGCATTTAGCACGCAAAGCCTTTTACCCCGGTAAGATCCCGTTTCCGCTGTTGCATGTCGATACCGATTGGAAGTTTCGCGACATGATTACCTTTCGCGATCGCACCGCTAAAGAGCTGGGGCTAGATCTGATTGTGCACAAAAATCCAGAAGGAATAGCACAGGGGATTAATCCTTTTGATCACGGCTCCGACAAGCACACCGATATCATGAAAACCCAAGCGCTGAAGCAGGCGCTGGATCAACATAAGTTTGATGCGGCGTTTGGCGGCGCGCGTCGAGATGAAGAAAAGTCCCGTGCCAAGGAGCGCGTCTATTCGTTTCGCGATAAGAACCACCGCTGGGATCCGAAAAATCAACGGCCAGAGCTGTGGCGCAACTACAACGGCCAAGTGAACCCGGGCGAGAGCATTCGTGTGTTTCCGCTCTCTAACTGGACCGAGCTCGATATCTGGCAATACATCTATCTGGAAAATATCGATATTGTCCCGCTTTACTTGGCGGCTGAACACCCGGTGGTGGAGCGTGAGGGCACCTTGTACATGGTCGATGATGCGCGGATGCCGATTGGACCCGAGGAAACCGTGATGCATAAATCGGTACGTTTCCGCACGCTGGGCTGCTACCCGCTCACGGGGGCGATTGAATCTACCGCGACCACTTTGCCAGAGATCATCGAAGAGATGTTGGTCGCTACCTCAAGTGAACGCCAAGGGCGGGCGATCGACCACGATCAGTCCGGATCCATGGAGCGCAAAAAGCGTCAGGGTTATTTCTAAGGAGCAGTCATGAATCCAGCAATTCAACAACAGGTGGCCGATCTGGGTATTGAGGGTTATCTGCAACAGCACCAACACAAAAGTTTATTGCGCTTTTTGACCTGTGGCTCGGTCGATGACGGTAAATCGACCTTGATTGGCCGCTTGCTGCACGACTCGCAACAGATCTATGAAGATCAGCTGGCTGCTGTCCATGCCGATAGCCAGCGTGTCGGTACCACGGGGGAGAAACCGGATCTGGCGCTACTGGTAGACGGCCTGCAAGCTGAGCGCGAGCAGGGGATCACCATTGATGTGGCGTACCGGTATTTCTCCACCGCCAAGCGTAAGTTTATCATCGCCGATACCCCAGGCCATGAGCAGTACACCCGTAATATGGCCACCGGCGCGTCGACCTGTGATGTAGCGGTGATCTTAATCGACGCCCGTCACGGCATCTTGGATCAGACCCGCCGTCATTCGTACATTGCTAACTTGCTGGGTATTCAGCATTTTGTGGTAGCGGTGAACAAGATGGATTTGGTGGCATATAGTCAAGCTCGGTTTGATGAAATTCAACAGCAATATCTGGCGTTTGCCGATCAGCTCAATCCCGGCTTGTCAGTGTCTATGGTGCCCTTGTCGGCGCTGGAAGGCGACAATGTGGTCAATGCCAGTGACGCGATGGCGTGGTATCAAGGCGAGCCGCTACTCAGCCAGCTAGAAGCCATCGACATTGAAAAATCGCGCGGGACGGGCGCGTTCCGTTTTCCGGTGCAGTATGTCAATCGACCGGATCTGAACTTCCGTGGCTATGCAGGCACCCTTGCCAGTGGCGAGTTGCATGTGGGCGATGAGGTTAAGGTACTCCCTTCTGGGCTTACCGCGAAGATCGCGCGCATCGTCACCTTTGACGGTGATCGTGAATTTGCCTTTAGCGGTCAAGCGGTCACCCTCACTTTAGATAGAGAAATTGATATCTCGCGTGGCGATCTCTTGGTGCGAGCGGATGATGACGTGGCGGTGGGTCAACGATTTGACGCCGACGTGGTGTGGATGACGCAAACCCCACTGGCACCGGGGCGCGAATACGATATTCAGTTGGCCAGCAAGAAAACCTCAGCGCAGGTTGAGGCACTGTCGTATGGGGTCGATGTTAATACGCTTAATACTCATGACGCAGACACCTTGCCGCTCAATGGCATAGGTCGTTGCACCTTGACCCTGAGCGAAGCGGTGCCGCTGGATACCTATCACGATAGCCCGAATACCGGTGGCTTTATCCTGATTGACCGCCTCACCAATGTGACGGTCGGCGCGGGCATGATTCGTCATGTCGCTGAGACGCAGCCACTAACCACCTCGTCGTTTTCAGCGTTTGAGCTTGAATTAAACCAGCTTATCCGCAAGCACTTTCCGCATTGGCAAGCGCGGGATCTAAGCCAACTGGGGTAAACGATGAGTTGGCAAGAAACCACGGTACTCACCTTGCTGGTGGCGATTGTCGCCGGCTTGGTGCTCACTCGAATAAAGCCTGTGCTCTTGTTTGCGGGGGCCGCGTTTGTAGCATTCCAAACTGGGCTCACCTCGGTTGAAGCGCTGACGGCGAACTTTACCGCGCCATCACTGCTGACCTTGGTATTGCTGATTTTGGTTTCTTGTGCGCTAGAGAAAACCCATTTGACCAGCTGGGTTGCGCGGCAGGCGTCTCACGGCGCACTCCCCACCGTAATTGCGAAATTAGGCATATCGAGCGCGCTGCTATCGGCGCTGGTCAATAACACAGCGGTGGTGGTGTCTATGATTGGCGCGATAAAGCGCAACCGACGTCACTCACCCTCGCAGCTTTTGATCCCATTGTCATATAGCGCCATTCTCGGCGGCACCCTAACGCTGATTGGCACGTCCACCAATCTCATTGTGAACAGCTTTGTTGAGCGGGCGGGTTTACCCAGTTTGGGCTTTTTCACGCCAACGGTCATTGGTGCTGCTGCATTGGTGGCAGGGCTATTGGTATTAATTCCGTTTAGCTATCGGTTGCCACGCCATGATGGTGAACAAGAAGAGAGCTTGCCGTATGTGCTCGAAGCACGGTTGGCTGCCGACTCACCCTTATGCGGTCGCAGTGTGGCAGACAATGGCTTGCGGGCACTACGCCGCTTGTACTTGGCCGAAATTCATCGTCAAGACGGCGTCATTGCGCCTGTGTGTCCGGATACGCCGTTATTGGCCGGTGACAAGTTGCAGTTTGCCGGCGATGTGGAAAGTGTCGCGACCTTGCAAGAGATCCCGGGCTTGACCTTGTTCGGCCAGCATCACATTGATGGACAAAACTTGATTGAGGTGGTGGTGAGCCACAGCGCCAGCATTTGTGGCAAAACTCTTAAAGCCGCCCGATTTCGCGAGACCTTTGATGCCGTGGTGGTCGCCATTCGCCGCGGCCATGAAAAACTCGACGGTGGGCTGGGTAATATTCCTTTGCATGCCGGCGATACGTTGGTGTTGGTGCCGGGCAAAACCTTTCGCCAAGACAGCCAAGCGTTACGGCGTGAATTCGTGCTCTTTAATGGTTTGGAAGCCAGTACCCGGCTTTCCGAGCGTAAAAGCGTTGCGGTACTAGTGGGATTTGTCGCGGTGATTGGCGCGGCCTTGCTCACCCCTATGCCAATTCTCAATGGCTTAGCCGCTTATTTGGTGGTGTTGCTGGTCACCGGCATTATCTCCTTGCACGATTTACAACGCCGATTTCCGGTTGAAGTGGTGGTGATTGTCGGCGCGGCGCTGACATTGGCACAGCTTATGTTGGCGTCAGGGTTGTCGGCGCGCTTTAGTGATTGGTTTATGGCGACCTTTACCGCAGGGGGCGCGATAGGAGCGCTGGTGGCCGTATACTTACTGACCTTGTTACTGACCGAGCTTATCACCAACAATGCCGCGGCGGCGCTGGCTTTCCCGCTTGGTTATAGCCTGGCGCTAGGGTATGGGGTTGATCCTATGCCTTTTGTGATGGCGGTGCTATTTGGCGCCAGTGCCAGTTTTATTTCCCCTTACGGGTATCAAACCAATTTATTGGTATACAGCGTGGGAAATTACCAGCTACGTGATTATTTGCGTCTGGGACTGCCATTATCTGTGGTGTATTCCGCAGTAGTGCTCACCCTGTTACCGATTGTTTTTCCTTTAACGGCGGTCGCCCCTTAATTATGGCGTGGCCAACGAAATAGCGGAGACTTTCATGACTGACACTGTATCTGCGTCAACTGATCCCAATGTGATCTGGCATCAGCATCATGTTGACCAAGCCCAGCGCAGTGAACAAAAACAGCAGCAACCTGTGGTGCTTTGGTTTACTGGCTTGTCTGGCTCGGGCAAATCGACCATTGCTGGTGCGTTGGAGGCCGCCTTGGTGGCCGAAGGGCACCATACCTATTTGCTGGATGGCGATAATATTCGCCATGGATTGTGTCGCGATCTGGGTTTTTCCGATCAGGACAGAGCCGAGAACATTCGCCGAATTGGCGAGGTGGCTAAGTTGATGACCGATGCTGGTCTGATTGTCCTCAGTGCTTTTATCTCACCATTCCGCGCGGAGCGAGAGAGGGTGCGTGAGCGTTTGCCTGAGGGGCAGTTTATCGAAGTCTTTGTCGATACGCCGCTGGCGGTGTGCGAGCAGCGCGATCCAAAAGGGCTGTACAAAAAAGCGCGTGCTGGCGAGATCCCAGCGTTTACCGGCATATCGTCAGATTATGAACCACCGCACGCACCGGCGATTCATTTAACTGGCGATCAGCGTGTTGCTGAGCATGTGGCGGTCTGCCTTGATGTGTTGCGCGATCGGGGAGTGCTGCGCACCTAAAGGTATCACGCATGGGTGTTGACGGTATCGCCAATGTCGCTGTGCATCTCAAAGCCTTCAGCGAGCAACGTACAAATCGCGTGGTGGTAGTCGGGATGCACGCGTTTGCCGACCAGTTTAGCCAGCTCGTGGCCGGTGGGACTAAAGCGGTAATAATACAGGCGCATGCCTTTGTGGAGCGGAGTGAGCATGTACTGGGTGTCTTGCAGTGTAAATGGCATGGCAGGATGCATCTCAATGATCCCAGATTCAAGCTCGGTGCGCAGGATAAGCCCTAAATCCATCAGTAACATCAAGTCGGTATAAGAAAGCTGGTAATGCCCTAGCGAGAGTTTGTGTGGCGGCTCTGGGCGCAGCAGTTGCACCAAACCTTGACGACGACGAAAACCGGTGACTAGCTTTTTGGTGCTGTCTTGGCCAAAGGTGCTGGACAATGCACAGGCGCGTTGCAGTGCTTGCGCTTCGCGCTGGGTCATGGTTTCTAAAAGGGTGAGTGCTTTGATCGAGGTGCTTCCCGGACGCAATATTTCCTGTTTAAGGATCTTAGCCCAAAGCTGTTGCATCGCATAGCCGTGAATATTGCGGGCTAAGTCGAAAAAGCGTACCAGCCAATCCGGATCGGGGGTTTGTGCCGTTTCACTGTGACAACTTTCGTAGGTATGAGCAATGATCGCTTCGAGGTTGGCTTGTTGCTTTTGCATCACCTGGCGTTGGCGGTTTGCGCTGCGATGGGCGAGATCCTCTTGCTCCACGTCTTGTAAGCGAGCATCAACTTGATACTCGCTCGCAATCGCTTTTAGTCGCCCTTTACTGCCGCGTAGATCGGCATCTTCTTTATAGCTGTGATCTTGGTGTTGCCGTTTCTCTGGGTGGGCGTCGACGACCACGGGTTTGTCTTGCTCTGCCATGCGGTTCTCACACTGATTGTCAGCAAAATTTTATGCTGGCAAATATGTTAATTAATGATTAAATTTGTTAACATTATGGTGTTATCTATTAAGCGTAGGGATGCGTGTGCGAAGGCAAAAACCTAACTCCATCAATTTACTGTTGATCGCCATTTATATCGGCGCACTGGCGATATTGTCTCATTATATTGTCTGACAATGGTGTCGGCGCCGATCAAGCTCACTGATTGATAGAAATCTATCCGTCGTCGTAGGCGCTTAGCGTTGTACCTTGCAGTACATATCCCACCTCTGCCAAGTCATGACTGACATGCTCAGTATTGAGTGTCCCTTCGACATAAACCACATCCCATAGTTCTTGAATCGGCGCGCCATCGGCAAACTTTACGTAAATAATTTGATTGGGCGGTGGGGGTGGCACATGGATGCAGGCGCCAAGAAAAGGGACCAGCAAGAATTCGGTCACCCGTTGATCGTCACCTTCTAACGGGATCACAAAGCCGGGGATTTTAACTTGGCTATTATTGAGTTCAGGGCGAACCGATCCGACCAAGCTTTGCGGGTTATCACCGTCGTGGCTAATGTCTGGCATGCCGCGGCTATCAAACTGTGCCCGTTCGTGCTCAGGAACCAAATCTATCCAATCGAGCATGAGTGGTTCACTGCTTGCCCAAGCAAGCGAACTCAAAAGGCCGCTAAGCAAGGCGATAAGATGGAGCGTTATCCGTTTTTTCATGGGTTATACCTTCATTGTCATGCCGTCGGACAGTGTTTGTCGGTACGCGCGCCAAGCGGGAATTAAGCCGACCACGAGACCAGCGATAAACACGCCGACCATTAACAAACATTCATAATAAGAGGGCCAGTCGAGCGGTAAGAACAGGCCAAATTCACTGATAATATAGGGCTGGGTGAGCGCAAGACCGCCATAAAGCAGTAGCACACCTAAGATGATACCCGCCAGGGTGATGGCAACCGCCTCACTGACCAACAGCAGAATAATATGTACCGGACGTGCGCCCATTGCCCGTAAAATTGCCATTTCTCGTCGACGCTCGTTCAGGCTGGTGAGCAGGCTGGAGAGCATGCCTAATAATCCAGCAACGACGACAAATCCAGCGATCACTAATAGCGCTTGCTCGCCCACGCGCATCATGTCCCATAGCTCATGCAAGGCAATGCCGGGCATGATGGCAGTCAATGGCTCGCGTGAATAAGTATTGACCCAACGCTGGACGGCAAACGTTTTGATTTTACTGTTCAGACCCACCATGACTGCAGTGAGTTGCTCGGGCTGTAATTCACGCTGCTGTGCTTGGGCTTGAGTGAGGCCTTGGCCGAGTCGTGCGCCACTTTCCCAGCCGACATGAATCGCTTCTATGGCTTCGAGCGACACATGCACACTGCGGTCGACGGGCGTGCCGGTGGGCGCCAAAATACCGGTGACAGTAAACGGCAAATTGTCGTGTTGATTAAAGCTTTTATCGGCCAGTCCATGAGCAATCACTAGGTTATCGCCCATTTTGTATCCCAGATCTTTCGCCACTTGGGCGCCAATCACGGTATCAAATTGACCGGAAAATGGGCCGCCTTGGCGAAAGGCGAGTGGTTGTTTTTGACCATATTGATAATGGGAAAAGTAATCATTGCTGGTGCCTAGCACGCGAAAGCCACGGTGAGAATCCCCGAGTGAAATGGGGATGGTCCAACTCACATCTGAGTGCTCGCGAAGGCGTTGATAACTTTCCCAGCCGATATTGTTGGTGGCGTTACCAATTCGAAACACGGAATAGAGCAGCAAATTAATGGAGCCGGAACGGGCGCCCACAATTAAATCGGTGTTGGAAATGGTGTTGGCAAAGCTGGCCTTCGCTTGCGTGCGCACCTTTTCGACGCCGAGTAACAGCACCACGGCGATGGTGACGGTCAGCAAAGAAAGCAATGCGGTGGCGCGGCGATTTTTCAGGCTTTTCCCTGCGAGTCCCAATAGCGAAATCATTGCTGATCCTCCTTGCGACGCATGGCGCGATTCAGCGCGGGAAGCGAGACATCACGGTCAAACAAGGGCGCTAATTGACTGTCATGGCTGACAAACAATAAGCTGCTGTTGGCTTCTCGGCAGCGGTCTTGAAGCAACTGAATAAAGGTGTTGCGGGTGTCAGCGTCGAGCGCAGAAGTCGGCTCGTCAGCGATAATTAACGCCGGCGCACCAATCAGCGCCCGCGCCGCCGCGACCCGTTGTTGCTGGCCGATACTCAGCGCGGTGACCGGCTGGTGGTGGCAGTTTGTGGGTAAGCCCAATTGGTCGAGCAAGGTGGCGGCCTCTTGATGAGGCGATCGTGTCAACGCCTGACGACGCAGGTGAGAAAAGCGCAGCGGCACGGTGACATTATCGATCACCGATAAATAAGGCAGCAGATTAAATTGCTGAAAAATATAACCAATGTGGTTAGCACGGAATTGATCACGCTCGCGATCATTCAGTGCCGTTAGCGCTTGATGATTGACCGTCAGCGTACCCGTCTGGGGGATATGAATACCCGCAATCAGGCTTAGCAGGGTGGATTTACCACTGCCGCTGGGACCTTGTAAAAATACATGCTCGCCTTCACCGACCGTAAAGCTATCGATGTCTAAGATCGGTTGCGACTGATCGGGCCACGTAAAACCTAGTTGTTTGATGGCTATCATGCCTGACAGGGGCACTGGATGCGCCCCGCCTCCTTTTTTCACTACCACTGGATGTGCGACTTAGTACGAATCAAGGTGTCAACCCTGACCTTATCATCGGTAACGGCCTGAATTTTGATGGCTTCTGTGTTAGGGAACAGGCTAAACCAATCCGTTTTCAATTCGGTGAAGGCTTGTGGGGTTTGGCAAACGAATTGATAGTTCACGGATAAAGTGTTGTGGTTACCCTGATCATGCTCGTCATGGCCGTGGTGTTCGTCATGGCCGTAGTGCTCGTCGTGGTTATGGTGCTCGTCATGACCGTGGTGTTCATTGTGGTCATGGTGTTCGTCGTGGTCATGGTGTTCGTCGTGGCCGTGGTGTTCGTCATGGCCGTGATGCTCATTGTAGTCGTCAAAACTGCTAGTGACTTTGGTCTCGGCAAGCTGGCAATTCGCTGCTTCAGCAAGTTGGAAGCGTTTTCCACCATCACGCAGAAGCGCATAGGCATCTTCGACCGCTTGCTGGTCGGCGGCGTTTTTAGGCTGGTGTTCAAAGCCGACCACATCATTGCCGGGGGCCGTTAACTCAATGAATACGCGCTCACCGTCTTGGGCGAGGCTCAGTGCTACCTCCCCGTGGACGTGGGCATCGAACGACTGATAGCTGGCTTCATCGGCTAATGTTGCTGCAGAGGTGGTCGCGATGGCCATAGTGATAACGCTGGGTAATAAACGAGCTTTCATGTGGTTTCTCCTCGTGAATAAATGAATTAGATAATGAAGGCATTTATTTCACTCGGTGGGGCGCGCGCCGAAAAGGCTATAGCGGTACGATAAGCTCGCTGAGGTTTTGACCAAACGATGAGGGTATTGGCGGCATAGGTGGGCGTCGGTGTCACGATACTGGAAGCCAGTATTGCTGGTGGGATGAGATGACAGACACCACAATGCTCACTGTGATGGCTCGGGGCTAAGGTATCGACTTGATGGTGCGCCCACAGTCCGGCTTGGCTAAGCACCAATACAAATAGCAGGTTGACGAGCACTCGCCGAGTCATCCAGACGTCCATGAGGTTATTAAGTAATGTGATAACATAACAATTGTAGCCTTGAACGCCAAGTCTGAAATGAAAGCGCGGGCCTTGCCCGCGATATGATTATTGGTTTACCAGCTCTGTCACCAAGCTGACAACTTGATTCACTTCATCCTCGTTTAGCTTACCTTCTTTAACAAAACGCACCATGCCTTTATCATCCAGTACGGCAATCAACGAGCTCTCTTCTTTTAAGCGCCATGCCTCTGCGACACTGCCATTTTCGTCGAGCACAATCGATGACCAGCTAAATTCGCGTTTACTGTCTTCGGCTGACGATTTTACAAAGCCGCCAGTTCCCCACATGGCATCATCTTGATTGATGATGGTGGTGGTTTGATAGCGTGCATCGTCAAAATCCGCGGCGGTAATTGCCGCCATGAGGGGGGCGTTCATTTCTTTGGCGCTACTGCGTCCAGCAATGGCTTGGATCACGCGTACTTTTTCCTGCAACTGTTCGGTTTGCCAAGCTTGATAAACGATATCGTCGCCATTCAAGGTTAGTTCGCCTTGCTCGGCGACCTTGGCTGACGGTAAAGGTGCACCGTTTTGGATCGTGTGCGCCCAACTGGTGCCTGTGAATAACGCAAAAGTGAGAGCAAGTAGGGTTTTGTTCATTCTTTATCATCCATGTCTGTGGTCATTATTTGGCATTCGGTGCCAAGTTATCTATGGTTACGCCAGACAGTGCGTTGTGCCAAGTGCCAAGGGTTAATCCGTGCGCGAGATCGGAGTTTTATCCAGTGATCGTCACTTCAAAGCGCGCGTATTGATCTAAGGTAGGAACTTTTCGTGCCCAGTAGGCTCTAATTCTGTGCTTGTCATCAGAATAAGATGGCACTTTGCTTGCTTAGTTTTATACGTGGAGATTGCCAGATAATATTCGGTGCTCCAAGGTGGTAACACATAATTTACCAAGAAACGGTGAAAGAGCGTTGTTACTGTTTCGGTCTGTTCATCAGACTTGGTTGAGAAATAAAGGGATCCCTATGCTTCGCATCTTTCGTCAATATCGACCAACCCAGATTGCGCGATATGTGAAACGATTTTTTAAGGGCCGACTTTATATTGAAGGTGTCGGCGCGTTTGAGTTTGATGGTGGGCGTTTGCTACCTCCAGGACACAGTGATAAACGTGCACTCTCGGTCATGACCGAAGTAAATAAAGAAATTAAATCGATGGCCATCACCGCATAAAAAACGTGCGATGCAGAAAAAACACGTCTAATGACGTGTTTTTTTTATCTCTGAGTTTGCGTGTCTTCAGACTTTTGCGTGCCTTCAGACTATTGTGGCGGGAAGCAAACGCCGGTGCCACCCAAGCCGCAGTAGCCTTGGGGGTTTTTGTGCAGATACTGCTGATGGTCTGTTTCTGCTAAGAAATAAGTACCTGCGGGGGCGATCTCTGTGGTGACGCCATCCGACTTGCCCGCTGCTTTTAAAGCGGCTTGATAGGCGGCAAAGCTGGCTTCTACCGTCGCGCAATCGGCAGGATCACAGTAATAAATGGCTGAACGGTACTGTGGGCCCACGTCATTACCTTGGCGCAACCCTTGAGTTGGATCGTGGTTTTCCCAAAAGATCGTCAATAAAGCGTCCAGACTGGTGACACTCGGGTCAAAAATGACATTAACCACTTCGGCGTGGCCTGTTTGACCCGTACAGACATCTTGATAGCGCGGGTGTTGTGTTACCCCACCGCAGTAGCCAACAGAGGTCATGACTACACCTGGTTGTTGCCAGAGTTTGCGTTCCGCTCCCCAAAAACAGCCCATCCCTAAAATGACCTGTTTCTGACCGTTCGCTGGGGCCGTTGTGATAGGTTGCCCAAATACGGCATGTGGCTCGGTGGGCGTGATGGCATCAGCACGATCCGCAATCGCATTATCGGGTTGGCTGAACGAAGATTGCATCGACATAGGCATCCTTTTACTGCTGTGATGAAAAGCGTTATGTGTTGTATGAAACCGCTTTGGGTGTGGACTGATGTGAATGGCGCTAGCATCAAGCCCAGCTCAACGCGTAATATGGCAAGATATCATCAATTTTGTTGAGCGGCACCCTAGTAATGGTTCTCATTGCATGAAGATACGTAAACTCTCCCTTATTGCGATCGCTTTTTTACTGCTACCTAGCTGGGTACGCGCGAGCCTCGACGTTGAGCTCCAAGGACTCGAGGGTGAAGCGCAACAAAATGTAGCAACCTATTTGGCGGCGATCGCGCCCGAAGAACGCGATGGTTCGTATCGGTTTAAGGCGCGTGTCGAGCGCGATGTCCGACAAGCACTCCAGGCAGTAGGCTACTATCAGCCCAAAATCACGCTGAACGCGCCAGAGGGCGATACCCTGGTTGTCTCCGTTAATCCAGGCCCCCCGGTTAACGTGGCGCAAGTCGATGTCGTCTTTTCCGGTGAAGCTGCGATGGATGATGACTTTCATTCGCTTAAAGCGAAAGGACCGCAACCTGGTCATCGGCTCAATCACAGTGATTATGAGTCACTCAAAAGTCAGATCCAGAGCTTAGCCGTGAAAAAGGGCTATTTTGATGGTCGTTTTACGCAAGCCCGGCTCGAAGTCGCGCCTGACCGCCAGCAAGCCTTTATTCGTCTACATTTTGCCAGTGGCAAGCGTTATCATTTTGGTGCGATCGATTATCAAGGCTCGCAAATCCAGCATAAGCGACTTGATACACTGCGAGATTTTTCACCAGGTGATTTCTATCAAGTTACTGACTTAGGCGAGTTTAACCAAGCGTTAGCAAATACGGGCTGGTTTGCCAGTGCATTAGTCCAAGCGGATATGGAAGACGCCGAGGACAATGAAGTGCCGATCAAGGTGACGTTGACCCCGGAAGCGCGCAACAAGTTTGAAACTGGGGTGGGGTATTCCACCGACATTGGCCCGCGTCTTAAGCTTAATTGGCGTAAGCCTTGGTATAATTCAAGGGGGCATAGCCTGAGCACATCACTGGCGGTTTCTCAGCCAGAGCAAACCCTTACTTCTACCTATAAAGTGCCGCTTGACGATGTTTCACGGGAATATTATCAAGTTCAGCTGGGGTTAAAAAATACAGACCAACGCGATACCACCAGTTTTGAAGCGACGACCTCTGTCTCCCGACACTGGCTTTATGATACCGGCTGGCAGCGCAGTGTATCGCTGCGCTGGCTGTACGAAAACTATAGCCAAGGGCAAGATGAAGATATCGTCAGCGTGGTGCTGCCGGGCGTCAACGTTACCCGAACGCGCGTGCGTGGTGGTCTGATGCCGCATTGGGGAGACAAGCAATCACTGACGCTGGAGGCAGCCGATCCCGCGTGGCTGTCGGATATTAGCTTGCTGCGACTTCAAGGTCGTAGTGCTTGGATTCGCAGTTTAAATAAGAATCATCGTGGCTTACTTCGGGTCGATGGTGGCGCCCTGATTTCCGAGGAGTTTCGTGAAGCACCACCATCCTTACGTTTTTTCGCTGGGGGGGATAACAGCATTCGTGGTTATGGCTATGAAACCGTCTCGCCGGTCGATGACAGCGGTCAGTTAAGTGGTGCACGCTATATGTTAACCGGGACTTTAGAATATCAGTATCGTCTTGGTGGCAATTGGTGGTGGGCGGTGTTTGCTGACGGCGGCGATGCGTGGACCAACCATTTGTCATGGAAGCGCGCGGCCGGGACAGGCATTCGTTGGTCATCACCGGTGGGCCCGATTCGCCTTGATGTCGCCCATGGTTTTGATAATGACGATGACGACTTTCGTGTGCACCTGACGTTGGGGCCTGAATTATGAGCCGGTGGTTGGTTAGATTAACTTTGATTCTATTAATCACGATATTTGCGCTGGTAGGTTTGGTGTCCACCACCTTATTTACGCCGATCGGGTTACAAGTTGGAGTGTGGGGGGCACAGAAAGCTATACCTGCATTATCGCTTGAACAAGCCGAGGGCACTTTGCTGACCGGCTTTGAACTTCGTGGTCTGCAATATCAGGATGAGCAAATCCAATTGGCCGCTAATAAGCTGGGGATTGAGATAAAAGGTAAGTGCTTACTTACCCCATCAATCTGTGTCGAACAACTGGCGGCTGAAGGGGTAACGCTTGCGCTTAATTTCCCGCCAAGCGATGACAACACCGCCGCCGAGCCGTCTACCGCGAGGATCCAATCGCCGCTACCGATACATATTAACGCGTTTGCATTCAATGATGTGGCGATTCAGGTGGCTGGACAGGCGATTGACTGGCAGCAGCTTCAAGGCGGTGTGCATGTCGAGGGAGACACATTAACCTTATCGCCCACAAAGTGGCAGCAGCTGGTGGTTACCCTGCCCACCAACGACAGTGATCAAGAAAATACCGACCGTGCGGTTGGTAAACCTGATAGCGACGCCTCGAGTGCCCCTTTTCATTATCCAGGGCTCCGCTTGCCGTCTATTCATGTGCCGCTAAATATCAATGTTGAGCAATTTAGCCTACGCGATACTCGTATTGACGCCGGTACAGTACATACTTTTTCTTCGTTAGATCTCGTCGGCGCCGTCAAAGGCAGTGCGGTGACGATTGACCATTTTTCGGTGGCCGCCCCTCAGGGCACGGCTAAGCTTTCTGGCGATATTCTGTTGGAAGGTGAGTACCCACTGACCTTAGAAACACAGTTGACCACGAACTTGGCATCGCTCCAAGGCCAAGCTTTATCGCTGTCGGCCTCAGGAAGTCTTGCCGCGCTTAAGCTAAACGCGAGCGCGCGCGGCCCGGTGACGGCGACGCTTGAGGGAGAAGCAAACGTGCTGGCACCGAACTTACCTTTTGCCGTGCAATTGGATAGCGAGGCATTGGCGTGGCCGCTGACGGGGAAAGCGATCGCGGCATTACGCGAGCTACACTTTCACGCCGATGGTGACTTATCTGACTATCAGCTGGGGCTACAAAGTGACGTTGACGGCCCTGAGGTGCCGACAACACAACTAAACCTTGCCGGGCAAGGTAGCCTCTCGGCGCTCAAGCTCTCGCAATTTGAGGCACAAACACTCGGTGGTACTGTTGCTGGGCGCGCCAGCGTGGATTGGTCCAGCGTGCCTTTTTGGCAAGCCGAGTTAGGCTTTGCCCATATTCAGCCTCAGCGGCAATGGCCTGAGGTGAATGGTGATCTCACCGGCGCCGTGAGCCATCGTGGACGATTAACCCCACAAGGTGGCTGGGATGTGTCTATGCCAACCTTGGTCGTTCATGGTGAGCTTCAGCAATTACCCCTTTCAGTGTCTGGCGCGCTTAATGCCCATGATCGTGATGGCGATGGGCAACCTAGCGTTTCTACCTCCGGTCTGACGCTTTCCCACGGTCCTAACCGTATTACTGCGCAAGGGCAAGTGCGTGACGAGTGGCAAATGGGGCTATCGGTGGATATTGCCGACCTGTCTCAATCATTACCGATGTTAACTGGTGTGATTCGTGGCGATGCGCGTCTGAGCGGGCCCTTTGCCCATCCCAATGCCAAACTGGCCGTCGATGCCAAGCAGTTGCGCTGGCAAGATCTTCGCATCAATCAGCTTACCTTAGACGGCGCGCTGGCCTTCAAGGATACCTTAGGTGGCAACCTGAATGTGTCTGTACTGGGAGGGCGCTATCAAACGCTGCGTTTAGAGAACTTAGATCTTACCGTCCGCGGTGATGAAGCCGAGCATCAGCTGGATTTACGCTGGCAAGGCGTTCCTACCTCTGGCGTGCTACGTATTCAAGGTGCGCTGGCGCGCGAGTCCGGTTGGCAAGGGCAACTGCTCGATACGCGGGTGAATGTAGAAGACATTGGCGACATCGTGCAGCAAACCGCGGCGCCCATTGCGTTTACTTTCGCCGATACGCAAACCCAGATCGGCGAGCATTGCTGGCAGTGGCAAGCCACTTCTTTATGCTTATCACAACCGGCCTATATTGGTGAGCAAGGAGAGGTCGTTGCCAATATTGAAGGGTTTGATGCGAAGCAAATTGCGGCGTTCATGCCGCCGGAATGGCACGCTGAAACACGTGCCAATGCAGCCGTTCACGCTCGATGGCAGCCTGACGCCTCGCCAGATGTACGCGCCTCGATTGATATCACCGACGGTGCACTGCGTCAGCAAGCAGAAAGGCCACTAGTCATTGACTGGCAACACGCGAACATGGATGCACGCTGGCACAATGACCAATTACAAGGGGCGCTTGCTCTGACGTTGGATGATGGTGGCACCCTTGCGTCTGGCTTTACCCTAACCGATTTATTGGCTCCTACACCTACGATTACTGGCGACCTTACCGTGACTGCTGTGCAATTGGCCAAGCTTGAGCCCTTGCTCGGAAACGATAAACAAGCGGATATGAATGGTGAAGTGAATGCGAATTTACGTCTTGAAGGCCCACTAACGTTACCGCAAGTGTATGGCGGCATGACGGTCAGTGGGCTGCGGATGAAAGGCTTATCGTCACCGGTGGATGTAGATAACGGGCAATTGGCTCTGACGGTTGATGGGCAACAAGGGCAACTGGATGGGCAGTTAATCACGCCTGAGGGTCCGCTAACACTAAAAGGCGATGGCCAATGGCCCCGCATTGATGATTGGCAATTTGGCTTGAATGTATCGGGTGATACGTTACGTGTTAACCTTCCCCCAATGGTAAAGCTCGATGTCGCGCCAGATCTTACCGTTTCTGCGACGCCTGATCAGGTCGCGATTCGTGGTGATATCCATGTGCCTTGGGGACGGATAGAAGTCGAAAATTTACCTGCGTCAGCGGTGACGGTGTCAGACGATACGGTGCTGTTAAACCAAGACTATACGCCAGAAAGTGCAGAACAAGATGAGCCGATGCCGTTTAACCTAGTCACCGATGTAAAGTTAGCACTGGGGGATGACGTTAGTCTCGCAGCCTTTGGTTTAAAGTCGCGCTTATCCGGTGAACTGAATATCAAAAACAATCCGCAAGGTGTATTAATTGTCGGGAATGTCAGCTTACTGGACGGAACGTATCGCTCGTTCGGACAAGACTTGATTATCCGCAAAGGGGAAATCTTGTTTAATGGCCCTGCCGACCAACCCTACCTGCAAGTGGAAGCGATTCGTAACCCAGAGCGAATAGAGGGGGATGTGATCGCAGGTATTCGCTTGAGTGGCCCGGCCGATGATCCGGTTGCGGATATATTTATGGATCCGGCTGGCTCGCAGGCGAATGCCTTATCTTATCTATTGCGTGGCCGAGCGCTGGATGCTGGCGCCGGCGATGCCAATATGACCTCGATGCTGATTGGTATTGGGTTAGCGCAAAGCGGAAAATTGGTAGGAGAGATCGGCCAAGCCTTTGGTGTTGAGGATCTCACCTTAGATACCGCGGGTGCCGGCGACGAACAAAAGGTCGAAGTGTCAGGCTATATTTTACCGGATTTGGAAGTGAAATATGGGGTCGGGATCTTCGATGCGATTGGGGTATTTACTGTGCGCTATCGTTTAATGAAAGACCTTTACCTAGAAGCGGTGTCGGGTGTTGACCAAGCGGTCGATGTGCTTTATCAGTTTGAGATTAAATAGATAAATAGTGGTCTTGGGAATTGCGTGAAACCTTCATTCCTCCAAGCAACTTTTTGCTCAGCTTGGCAACTTCTTGCTTGCGGTCGAGCAAGAAGTTGCCAAACCAATCAGTAAGTATCTGTAAAATAAAAAAATAAAACTTGGCATGCTTTTCGCAATATGACCATTACCACAGTGAATAGGCTGTGCTTAATAATTAAATGTTTATAGGAGCGATTATGCCAACGCC
>NZ_MUFR01000090.1:0-1805 GCF_001996185.1 Salinivibrio costicola subsp. alcaliphilus | reverse complement strand
CATCGAGTAGGGTGAGGCGTTGCCGCCTCAT
Organism: Salinivibrio costicola subsp. alcaliphilus; assembly: GCF_001996185.1. Classification (NCBI taxonomy): domain Bacteria; kingdom Pseudomonadati; phylum Pseudomonadota; class Gammaproteobacteria; order Vibrionales; family Vibrionaceae; genus Salinivibrio; species Salinivibrio costicola. Next base: position 1,774 of record NZ_MUFR01000090.1, on the reverse strand, counting down.
CCCTCTCACAGAACCGTACATACGGACCTCGTATACGGCTCATGCACACTTCCATTCAGCATAAATGCTAAACACATGCCCTGTCCTTACGTGTTCAAGATTAACTAACCCCAGCTCATCGAACCACTGGTTGGGCATTGCATAGCTTGCTAGCGGGCTCGCTGCATTTCTCCAGCTGGTCATGCTTATCCATTTAAATGGCGGTTTATAACCTCGCTGTCTCAGTCTGCGATGTAGCCTTGACGGCTTCTTCCACAGTCTAAGTTGTATGCTGCGTAGCCTGCGTCTCAGCCAAGCGGCTAGCTTCTTGAACTCCCTGTTGGCATTGGCGATCCTGAAGTATTGACTAAATCCTCGTATCACGGGGTTTAGCATCTTGATGATGACCGGTAGCGGTTTTCCACTGTTCCGTTTCGTCATCCGCTTCAGCTTTGCTTTGAACCCTGCTAGTTTCTTCGGTTGGATTCGGGTATGTGTTCGCCCGATCTCTACCCCTAGGAACTTCACACCCTCATCGCTATGCGCGATGTGGGACTTTTGTTGATTCACGCTTAGCTTCAGCGTTTGCTCCAGTATCTTTGTCGCTTGTACAAGGGCATTTTCCGCCCCTGCTCGGCTTCGACAGAAAATCAGAATATCGTCCGCATAGCGTACTATTCGGTGCCCCCGCTCTCGCATTGCTTGATCGAAAGCGTCCAAATAGATATTAGCGATCAGTGGACTGATCACCCCACCTTGCGGACTGCCTATTTCTGTCGACTGCCAGTTGCCTTCGACCATTACCCCACTTTTCAAGAACTGCCTGAGCAGCGCTAGCACGCTGCTATCCGTGACCCGTCTGCGTATGCTTTTGATGATAAGCTCATGGTCGAGTTTATCGAAGCATTTCGACAGGTCCATATCCACGACATGGTTTAGCCCATAGCGGCGAATGAACATCGTGGCTTTGTTGATAGCGTCGTGGCACCCTCGATGCGGTCTGTACCCAAAACTTGATGGGTGGAACTGTGCCTCGAAGATGGGCGTGAGTAGGTCGTTCAGGGTTTGCTGGACAACTCTATCCCGAACCGTCGGGATACCAAGTAACCTTACACCACCGTCGTCTTTGGGGATCTCTACCCGCTTGACCGGTTGTGGCTTGTATTGCTTGGTTTGGAGCTCAAAGAGCAGTTGGTCGAGTTGATTACTCAGATCCGAGGCGAAGTCACTCAGGCTCTGCCTATCTATTCCGGCCGCGCCTTTTGCTTTCCACACCTTTTTAAATCCGTTGTACAGTCGTTGCTTGTCCAGCAGGTGACCATACAGGCTGTAATAAACTCTCACTCTGTCCTCTTGGGTTGTGTGCTGTGTGGGGGCAGGATGCGCTTTGTCGATATGGGTTTGTTTCACTTGGTCGTTTAGCCTTCTAGCTCAAGGGCAATTTACTAAACAGTGTCCGAGTTACTCCCGTGTGCGGTTTCTCGTTCCAGAGCCTTATTCCTAAGGTGACCGGTTCGGAATACCTCGATAGCTAATCGATTTGGGTACTATCAAAAAAACATCTGCTCATCACAGTCTTTAAAGTGTACTTCCTCCCTTCGCAACACCGATTCGCTTTTGGCTGAACGGTGCTCCATCAGACACTGTGCCGATGGTCAGCTCGGTTTTCTCCTCCACACCATTACTGGCTTTCTTAGGCCGAGCCTTACTCACTACTACGGATTCATCTGCCACCTCACACCAACGTTCACCTTGAGTTGCCTCTTGATGAACGCTTCCAGTGTTTCTCTGGATG
>NZ_MUFR01000089.1:0-2177 GCF_001996185.1 Salinivibrio costicola subsp. alcaliphilus | reverse complement strand
ACATGACAGACATCGCACTGGCGCTTGTCCGACCTACACACCATTTTAATATCGGCGGTGCCATTGGCTTACATTGGTTATCGGAACAGCCACTTTTGACCCGATGATACCATTGGCGTAGGTGACACAAGCCCCGGCACGGTGTTGGATATGTGCACATTGCCAACGGGCGCCTGTCACGATCAGTGCCAATTTTAACGACGATGTCGGATGGCGCGCGGTGAAAATCACACCAAGCTTGTACGATCGAGTTGGCGCTTATGCCGACCTACGCACAGGCAGTTTAGACACTGAAAATAATTGTTTTTTTGATGTCAGTTCATTGTTAGTGGGTCGTGGCATCGAGGGAGTAGGGGATGGTTCAAGGTCAATAAAAGCGTATGACTAGCAATGACCATACACGTCAATTTGACGCATGTTTATAGCCAAAGTTAAGCGTGCAATTGCATGCTTTTGCATAGCTAAGCAGGGTTTTAAGGGTTGGATTACCTTTCCCTTTTTCAAGTCGAGAAATATTGCCTTCTTTCGTCCCCATACGTTCTGCAACCTGCTGTTGAGTTAGCCCGGCATACTTACGCATACTGAGTAACATATCGATCAATTCAAACTCAGGCGCCAATTCATCGTATGCTTGTTTCACGTCTGGGTTTTGTAGTGCTTTCGCTTTTAATGCTTGTAAGCTATTCACTTTTCACCTCTTTCATACGCCCTGTTGCCAATGCTAAGTCTTTCATTGGTGTCTTTTGACTTTTCTTCACAAATGCATGAAGGATATAGATGTTGGGGCCGTCTAAATAGCAGAATAGACTTCGTCCGATCCCTTCTTTTGCTTTGGCGCGAACTTCAAACAGGCCGTTACCTATTGATTTTGTGTGAGGAGGACCCAAGTTTGCGCCATGTTTTTCTATTAGTTCAAGCAGCTTGAGCATTCGCGCTTGAATCTTAGGAGGCATGTTGAGAATGCTCTCCTCCACGCCTTGGTAAAAAACGATGCTCCAGTTCATCTTTTACTTCTTGTTATCATACATGATAAGTTTCTGTGGGTCAAAACCCACTCATCATACCGAGTAATCTCGAGTAATCTTGGGCAATTAGTGTTATCTGATTCGCATAACAATCACACAGCCAGCAGACTGCGATCTTCCTTCAAACATTAAAATGTGCCTTGTTTCACGGGCAATCGATGTGGTTTGTGTTACCTTTCTAGCGCTTGTGAGTGATCTGCTTTGTCACTCGGACAATCACGAAAGGGACATTCATGGACGATCTATCGCCCTCGGATCTTAAAACCATCCTTCATTCCAAACGCGCCAATATGTACTACCTCGAGCATTGCCGTGTGATGCAAAAAGACGGGCGTGTGTTGTACTTGGTGGAGGCCAAACGCGAAAACCTCTACTTTAATATCCCCATTGCCAATACCACCGTCTTATTGCTCGGCACCGGCACGTCAATCACGCAAGCGGCGATGCGTATGCTGTCGCAAGCAGGCGTTCTGGTTGGCTTTTGTAGTGGCGGGGGCACACCGCTGCATATGGCAACCGAGGTCGAATGGTTTACGCCACAAAGCGAGTATCGGCCCACCGAATATTTGCAAGGTTGGTTGTCTTTTTGGTTTGATGATCAAAAGCGACTGGATGCTGCGCGGGCTTTTCAGCTAGCTCGTTTGAGTTACTTAAAGCAGGTTTGGCAAGCGAGCCGTGAGCTTAAGCTTGAAGGGTTCGATGTGGCCGAATTGGCTGGCACGCTCGACACCTTTGTGGAGCGAACCGACAAGGCCAGCAAGTCAGCTGATTTATTGCTTACCGAAGCGCAGCTGACCAAAGCGCTCTACAAACACGCCGCCAACCGCACGCAAAAAAACGGTTTTAAACGCCAGCATGAGGCCGACGACCTCGCCAATCGCTTTTTAAATCATGGCAACTACTTAGCCTATGGCTTGGCGGCGAGTTGTTTGTGGGTGCTTGGGATCCCGCACGGATTTGCGGTGATGCATGGCAAAACCCGCCGTGGCGCGCTGGTGTTTGATGCCGCTGACTTAATCAAAGATGCCATTGTACTGCCTTGGGCGTTTGTATGTAAGCGGGTATTTCTACCCGCCTGGTGATTGAATGGGCGCTTTGTTATAGGGCAATAAATCGCTGACATCACAGCTCTCTTCTCGCTGAGGTAGCTCT
>NZ_MUFR01000088.1:0-2200 GCF_001996185.1 Salinivibrio costicola subsp. alcaliphilus | reverse complement strand
GTAAGCGGTTAATAAACCCCACATACCCATAAGACACGGGCTTTGCCATAGTACCTTTTTGAGCGGAGGTACCATGAAACAAGCACAAAAACGCGCGCACTGGGCGGCGATCATTGAACAACAAAAGCAAAGCACAGTGTCCATTAAGCAGTTTTGCCAAGACAACGCTATTCCCTATCAAACTTTTTATTATTGGTCGAAGCGATTACGTGAACACCAACAAGCGCAAACCGTGCAGCCGGTTGTGGTCGATACGTCCGGTCACTTACCTGGGGCGTCCGTCGTGCTTGTCTTTGCCAATGGCATTCGAGCCGAGTTACCCGCCACGCTCAACGCCGCACAAATCAAACACTGGGTGGATGCACTGCAATGACGCCTTCTGGCAAGGTATTCTTGGTCTCTGGCGTCACCGACATGCGCAAGTCGATTGACGGTCTATCATTGATCGTGGCCGAGCAGCTTGAGATGGATCCCTTTAGTGAAGCCTGGTTTATTTTCTGTAATCGCGGTCGCGATAAGCTCAAAATCTTATTCTGGGATACCAATGGGTTTTGGCTGTATTACCGCCGCCTCGAAAAGGGCACCTTCAAGTGGCCTCGCCCAAGCCCTGACGGCGTGATCACTCTGAGTAAACCGCAACTTCACTGGCTCCTATCGGGACTGTCACTGGAAAACAGTCACGGGCATCATCCTTTAAAGGGACTAGAAGTGTGACCCATGACAGTGATCATCATATTGCCCTTGAACGATCCTTTTGCGCCGTCAAACTTGTTGCCATTACACGGTAAGAAGATGACGCCCAATGACCGACCTCCCTGATGATATCGAGCAACTTAAAGCCATGCTAGTGGCGAAAGAGGCATTGCTGCATGACAAAGAGGAAGAGATCTCGGCGTTAAAAAATCACGTTCAGTTATTGATTGAGCAGTTAAATCTGAGCCAATCCAAACGCTTTGCCGCACAAAGTGAAAAAGTGACGAAAGGCACTTTCAACGAAGCCGAGCAGCAAGATGCGTTACCCTCTGCGCCTAAGGCGAGACGTCAAACAGGACGCAAACCCCTACCTGCTGATCTTGAGCGTGAGGTGCACACCCATACCTTAAATACCCCTTATTGCGCGTGCTGCGACGTGCCCTTACACGCCTGTGGCAAAGAAGTGAGCGAAACATTGAAAATCGTGCCGCAGCGGGTCAGTGTCATTCGTCATGAGCGCACCAAATATGCCTGCCGCCAGTGCGAGCAAACCGCTGAAACCAGCCAGGTAGTGACCGCACCGAAGCCAGCTAGCATGATCCCCAAAAGCCTTGGCAGTCCAGAGGCGTTTGCCGCCGTCGTGACCGCCAAATATGTGGATGCACTGCCGCTATATCGTCAAGTCGATATGCTGAACCGAGCGGGTATCGACATTAGCCGTGCCACTTTAGCCAACTGGTGTGTGCAGCTGGGCAGCAAAGTTGACGTGATTATCGATACGATGAAAGCACAGTTAGCCAGCGAGCCACTTATCTGCGCCGATGAAACCACGGTGCAAGTGCTCAAAGAAGCAGATAGAAAAGCGCAGTCGACCTCTTACATGTGGGTGTATCGCAGTGGTGAATTTACCGACCACCCGGTGGTGATTTATGATTATCAACCCAGTCGAGCCGGCGCGTGTGTGCGAGCGTTCCTGGGCGATTATCAGGGCTATCTTCTGTCCGATGGTTACAGTGCTTACGATACCGTTGACGGTGTGACGCAAGCAGCGTGTATGGCTCATGTTCGCCGTAAATTTACCGATGCGCAAAAGGCGTCGCCCTCGAAAAAAGCCGGCAAGCCAGAAAAAGCGCTCACCTTCATCAACAAGCTCTACGGCATCGAGCGACGCGGGAAACACTTATCGGTCGAGGCCCGGCAACAACTCAGACAGCAAGAAAGTCTGCCTCTGTTAAATGACTTTAAACGCTGGCTTGATAGCATGCATGTGTTGCCCAAAGGCGCCTTAGGCCAGGCCATCACGTATGCGAAAAATCAGTGGCCCAAACTGCTGACCTATCTGGAAGATGGCCGCATTAGCATCGACAACAATGTGACGGAGCGAGACATCCGCCCGTTCGCCACGGGTCGAAAGAACTGGATGTTCTCGACATCTGTCGGTGGAGCAAAAGCGAGTGCTAATCTGTATAGCTTGGTGATGACATGCCGTGCCAATGACATCAATCCC
>NZ_MUFR01000087.1:0-2327 GCF_001996185.1 Salinivibrio costicola subsp. alcaliphilus | reverse complement strand
GGTACAGATTTGTTTTGGTGTTGTAAAACATCAAAGCGAATACCACCCGCAAGTGGTTACATAACCCTTTACGGATGGTTCGGAGAGATGGTATCTACACACCATTTTAATATCGGCGGTGCCATTGGCTTACATTGGTTATCGGAACAGCCACTTTTGGCCCGATGATACCATTGGCGTCGATGACACAAGCCCCAGCACGGTGTTGGATATGTGATAACTGTCAAAGGGCGCCTGTCACGATCGAGGTTAATCGTTGGCCTCGATGTCGGATGGCGCCAGTTGCACTGCGCGCGGCGCAAATCACACCAAGCTTGTACGATCGAGCTGGCGCTTATGCCGAGTAACGTATAGGCGGCATAGAAAGGGAAAGTGATCTCGTTGGGTTTCGGATTTTCATTCACTGTCACTAGCGTCGATTCGGCGGTGCACCAATGATCTTTAAATCCGCTTTTCTTCGCTTTTTCATCGTCGCGTAGAAATTCTCGTGCGAGCTGATATTAAGCAGGTAGAGTTCGAGTCTGTTTTCAACCCAAGCGTAGCCAAGCAACACCTCTTGCCTGTCGAGCTTGAACTTGTGCACCCAAAGATAAGACAGATCGCCTTTTTTCTGGGTGCCGAGCGTGGGCTCTTCAATGATTCTATCTATCTGATCCTCGACCACTTCACATTGCGCGTCGGACAGCTTGTTCATCTGCTTTTCAAAAACACGAGAGACGAAAACATCAATCTGATTGTCGTGGGGTCCGTCGCTCATAACGTTTTACCTTACCAAGTTTGACTTCTTCAGATGCAATCAGGGCTTCTTGCACAAAGCTATAGGGTAAATCAGGGTTCTCAGTCATGATTTTCCCAATTTTTGCCCAATACTCAATTTGCTTGGGCACAGAGCGCATTTCAGCTTCTGCATGCACTTTTACATCTGACACAAACTCATCATCTAACCGTACACTGGTTGGCATGATTCATTACCTCGCTTATATGTCTGTACAAGTCATTATGCGACAAAATGTCGCGCCTTGCAATTTGTTTAAGGCTGCGTGCCTGGCGTAATGCGCCAGTTGCACTGCGCCAGTTGCACTGCGCCAGTTGCACTGCGCACGGCTTATATCGTGATAATTCTTGATCATGGGCAGGGGGGTATGCGGCCGGGGTGTTACCGACCGCATAAGCTATACCAGCGAGCCTAGTTCAGCGCGTTGATGATGACGATTTCTCGTTCAAGGTTTTCTTTCTCTGTGCCTGTTGCCGTAGCGAGTTTTGCTTCACGAACGGCCAGTGCTTCGGCTTTTTCTTCTTTGGTGTTAAAACGTAAGCCTTTTACGTTGATCGCAGCAACGTTGGTATAACGCCCGTCGTCGCTACTTGGTACATCAATTTGCTTGCTGTTGACCAAATCTTTAATGATATTGCGTGTGTTAGTGTCAATATCTAGACCTTTTAACTGCCAGCGAGCCATAGGTTTGCCGGTATAAACGCCACCTTTTTCCTCTGTTAGATAGCGAATAGTCATATTTCTGATGGTACCTTCTTCTTCACCATAAGCTTGTTCTGAGTCGAACAGCACCGGAAAATCTTTTCCTTCTAACGCGCCACCTGCTTTGGTCAGGTGCCCCATTCGATAACTATTCATCCCGAGGTTTATCTCGGTTGTATCGGTAATTGGCTGTCCATCAGCAAAGGCTAAATCTGTTATGCGTTTTCCTGCCGGTTGAGTAAGATCAATGGTATAGGTGACTCCCGCAAAAAAGTCATTGGTTGAGTATTTCGATGCGCGACGTTCAGGGTTAAAGCTATAGGTGACATCACCCGGTTTGACTGAGTTGAAATAGTCAGCGGACCATTCCATATATTTGCGTAGATCTGCCCCGGTCATTTGATAGACAGTAATTTCGCCGCCAGCATATTGATAGTTATAGGCGATATCTTTTGCTTTAATCGGACCGACGTTTAGCTCGGCATTGTCATTATCAATTTGCAGAGCAATCACGTTGGCTTTTGGTGCATAGAAAAAACTGGCTTCTTGGAACAGTGCACTAATGCCAGTATCTTGAATGTGAACTTGCGGGATCCCTCGGATCTCATTCTGGGGGACCAAATCCACCCCTCTTAATTCCGCGACTTCGCGGTTTGCCATCGCACGAAGGCGTTGGTGGTAAGGCTGGTACAAGGTTTCCATTTCTGGATCTGACGCTGTGCCTTTAATTTTATAAGTAAAACTATCTTTGTTATACCCAATTAACTTGAAGATGCATGATTGAACATCTGAAAGTTATCGTTAATACGAGACGTCAAAGACCCTGCGATCTCAGGAAGAGTCACAGTAA
>NZ_MUFR01000086.1:0-2382 GCF_001996185.1 Salinivibrio costicola subsp. alcaliphilus | reverse complement strand
TGGGGTGACCGCGTACCTTTTGTATAATGGGTCAGCGACTTAATGTTAGTAGCAAGGTTAACCGCATAGGGGAGCCGTAGGGAAACCGAGTCTTAACTGGGCGTGTAGTTGCTAGCATTAGACCCGAAACCGAGTGATCTAGCCATGGGCAGGTTGAAGGTTGAGTAACATCAACTGGAGGACCGAACTCACTAACGTTGAAAAGTTAGGAGATGACCTGTGGCTAGGGGTGAAAGGCCAATCAAACTCGGAGATAGCTGGTTCTCCCCGAAAGCTATTTAGGTAGCGCCTCGGACGAACACTACTGGGGGTAGAGCACTGTTAAGGCTAGGGGGTCATCCCGACTTACCAACCCTTTGCAAACTCCGAATACCAGTAAGTGCTATCCGGGAGACACACGGCGGGTGCTAACGTCCGTCGTGGAGAGGGAAACAACCCAGACCGCCAGCTAAGGTCCCAAAGTTATCGCTAAGTGGGAAACGATGTGGGAAGGCTCAGACAGCCAGGATGTTGGCTTAGAAGCAGCCATCATTTAAAGAAAGCGTAATAGCTCACTGGTCGAGTCGGCCTGCGCGGAAGATGTAACGGGGCTAAGCGATACACCGAAGCTGCGGCAATGTCCTTATGGATATTGGGTAGGGGAGCGTTGTGTAAGCCGTTGAAGGTGTGCTGAGAGGCATGCTGGAGGTATCACAAGTGCGAATGCTGACATGAGTAACGATAAAGGGGGTGAAAAACCTCCTCGCCGGAAGACCAAGGGTTCCTGTCCAACGTTAATCGGGGCAGGGTAAGTCGGCCCCTAAGGCGAGGCCGAAAGGCGTAGTCGATGGGAAACGGGTTAATATTCCCGTACTGCTACTTACTGCGATGGGGGGACGGAGAAGGCTAGGTGGGCCTGGCGATGGTTGTCCAGGTTCAAGGGTGTAGGCTGTAATCTTAGGCAAATCCGGGATTACGTACGGTCGAGACCCGATGTCGAGCCACCAAGGTGGTGAAGTCATTGATGCCATGCTTCCGGGAAAAGCCTCTAAGCTTCAGGTAAGTAGGAACCGTACTCCAAACCGACACAGGTGGTCGGGTAGAGAATACCAAGGCGCTTGAGAGAACTCGGGTGAAGGAACTAGGCAAAATGGTACCGTAACTTCGGGAGAAGGTACGCTGCCCACGGTGAAGTCCCTTGCGGATGGAGCTATGGGCAGTCGCAGATACCAGGTGGCTGCAACTGTTTATTAAAAACACAGCACTGTGCAAAATCGAAAGATGACGTATACGGTGTGACGCCTGCCCGGTGCCGGAAGGTTAATTGATGTGGTTATCGCAAGAGAAGCCATTGATCGAAGCCCCGGTAAACGGCGGCCGTAACTATAACGGTCCTAAGGTAGCGAAATTCCTTGTCGGGTAAGTTCCGACCTGCACGAATGGCGTAATGATGGCCACGCTGTCTCCACCCGAGACTCAGTGAAATTGAAATCGCAGTGAAGATGCTGTGTACCCGCGGCTAGACGGAAAGACCCCGTGAACCTTTACTACAGCTTGGCACTGAACATTGAGCCTACATGTGTAGGATAGGTGGGAGGCTTTGAAACGGCGACGCCAGTTGTCGTGGAGCCATCCTTGAAATACCACCCTTGTATGTTTGATGTTCTAACTTAGCCCCCTAATCGGGGGTGAGGACAGTGCCTGGTGGGTAGTTTGACTGGGGCGGTCTCCTCCCAAAGTGTAACGGAGGAGCACGAAGGTGGGCTAATCACGGTCGGACATCGTGAGGTTAGTGCAATGGCATAAGCCCGCTTAACTGCGAGAGTGACGGCTCGAGCAGGTACGAAAGTAGGTCATAGTGATCCGGTGGTTCTGAATGGAAGGGCCATCGCTCAACGGATAAAAGGTACTCCGGGGATAACAGGCTGATACCGCCCAAGAGTTCATATCGACGGCGGTGTTTGGCACCTCGATGTCGGCTCATCACATCCTGGGGCTGAAGTCGGTCCCAAGGGTATGGCTGTTCGCCATTTAAAGTGGTACGCGAGCTGGGTTTAGAACGTCGTGAGACAGTTCGGTCCCTATCTGCCGTGGGCGTTGGATGATTGAGGGGAGCTGCTCCTAGTACGAGAGGACCGGAGTGGACGAACCGCTGGTGTTCGGGTTGTGTCGCCAGACGCATTGCCCGGTAGCTAAGTTCGGCACAGATAAGCGCTGAAAGCATCTAAGCGCGAAGCTGGCCCCGAGATGAGTCATCCCTAGAGCTTCGAGCTCTCTAAAGGGTTGTCGTAGACGACGACGTTGATAGGCAGGGTGTGTAAGCGCTGTGAGGCGTTGAGCTAACCTGTACTAATTGCCCGTGCGGCTTAACCATACAACACCCAAGAGGTTTTGGGTTGGACT
>NZ_MUFR01000085.1:0-2463 GCF_001996185.1 Salinivibrio costicola subsp. alcaliphilus | reverse complement strand
TTACTGTGACTCTTCCTGAGATCGCAGGGTCTTTGACGTCTCGTATTAACGATAACTTTCAGATGTTCAATCATGCATCTTCAAGTTAATTGGGTATAGGTAATATAGGGTAAGGATAGTAATAATGCCTCGGCGTGCATGGAGTATCATCATCATAACGGCGCTTATTGGTGTAGGGTTTGCGGCATTCACGGCGCATCTACTCTATCAAAAAGAGCAAGAAGCCATTCGTAAAGAGCTGCACAAGGATGTTAATAATGCGGCAATGGCGCTGGCGCGCGAGGTCAACCTGGGTCTTGAACTGCTTTATGCGGTTAAGAATCACTTCGATGCTGGGCATCGCTTAAACGCCCGCAATTTTCAGCCTCTAACCTCTGGGGTATTAAAGCGTCATCCTAGTTTCAAATCGATCGAGTGGGCCGATATTGTCATGCATCATCAACGCCGGCATTACACACAAGGTATGACAGCGGCTCAGCCTGATCGAACAAGCTTCAATATTGTTGAACTCAACGATCAGAGCCAGTTAGTAACCGCCTCTCGCCGTGATATGTATTTTCCCCTTAGATTTACCTCAGGTAACAATCAATCAGACGCTGTGATGGGTTATGATTTGGGCTCAACACCCATCACACGCCAGGCACTTAAAACTAGCTTTAATACTGGTGTACCAGTGGCTACGCCTGCTACGACCATGGAACGGGCGTATGGTGATGTACGTGGCTTTTTGCTCATTATGCCGATCCTCGTCGATCCCGAACAACTAGCAGGGGATAATACCCAGGATTTGCGTGGATTTTTAGTGGCAGTGATCGATGTAGAAACCCTGGTCAATCTTGCGATAAAAACCGTGATCAATGACGGTATCAATTACACCCTAATTGATACCACCGATCCTAATCATCGCCAAGTGTTGCATACCCATCGTGTTGAACTGGCACAAATGAAGGATTCGCTGGCACAACAGCCCGCTGAACCCATTTTATTTGCCGGACGAGAGTGGGAGTTGGTGGGCTATCCCACAGTCAGTTACATGCAACAAAGACAAAGCTGGGTGCCAATGTGGACGTTTTTGATCGGTAGTGGCATCTTTTTTGTGATTTGTTATCTGCTCTATCGCCTGCAGGCACGGGCGTACAGTGTTCAAGTCCAAGTCGAGCAAAAAACACATGCGCTCAAAGATGCGAATAGCCGATTAGAATCAATGACCAAATGTGATGGGTTGACGGGGTTATATAACCGAACCCAATTTGAACAAGCATTAGAGCGCGAAATCCAGCGCGCGGTCCGTGATGAAACACCCCTGAGCTTAATGCTGGTCGAAATCCAGCACCTATCTAATTACAACAGTCAATACGGTCGGGTTGCGGGTGATCAGTTGATCCGCCAAGTGGCACAAGCCATTGATGAGATGCTTAAACGACCAGGCGATCTCGTCTGTCGTTACACGGGAAGTCAATTTATTGCAATATTGCCTCGCACTGAGGGGGCCTCGCGATTAGGGGAAGAATGCGTCACCGCGGTTAAACGGCTTCAGATACCTTTTGAGGACGAACCGGAGAGTCGGGTTGCTGTGTTTGTAGGCGGCGTCACCGTAACTGAGCAAAAAGAAATGACGGCTTCAAGACTATGCGCTTATGGCGAAATAGGCTTGACGCGAGCGAAGGCTGATGTCGATAAAGGTTGGCATTGGATGGTGGTGTCGTGAAAAAGCGAGCGGTAACAAGTACCGCCCTCCAAGTACCGCCCTCTAGGATAACTCATCGGCTTTTACGTTCACGAGCCGGTCTTTAAGATCAGGAATCGATCTTTGAGATATAGAGTTAATATTTCTCGCCCTTGTTGAAGCGTGAATTTACCGCTGGGCTCTTAAGTAACGGATCATCTGTCGCCTTGGATGAGTTAACTGGGGTAAAAACTAAGGTGTGCGCATCATTACTGAGTAACAATGTGTTATTGCGCACGCTAGCGTCGCTCCATTGACCCAACACTTGGCTCATGGTTTGTTCTAACGCCATTGCGTTTTCCGCGCAAGCCATTTTCGTACTGGCCATACGATCAATCTTGAAGCGATTATTGTCGAGTTCCGCCTTACCAAAGTAACGGTTACAGCCGGTATAGCCGTTGACTTCCATATCCTTATTGACGTTTAACGTTGGGGATCCTTCCGCACTGATAGCCTGTTGATCAATCATGGTCAGTTGCCATTGTTGAGCAACGCCAGAGGTTGTGACCTCGTTTTTAGCATTGTTCGCATCATTGCTACTGCTACAGGCGGTGACGCCAGCAGCAAGCATGACCGCCATCAATACGTGTCTCTTCATAATGACTCCTTAGTCACTAACGGTGGGTGTTAAATCAAGCGTATACCCAATTAACTTGAAGATGCATGATTGAACATCTGAAAGTTATCGTTAATACGAGACGTCAAAGACCCTGCGATCTCAGGAAGAGTCACAGTAA
>NZ_MUFR01000084.1:0-2528 GCF_001996185.1 Salinivibrio costicola subsp. alcaliphilus | reverse complement strand
GCGTTAGGTATTCAGGCTGGGAACCAGCCTAAAGAGGCAGCTTAGGCTTTCTTTTTGAAACTCCTTCAAAACGCGCAGCGTTTAGTGGGAGTTGTTCATTCGCATAGGGGCTGAATGCGATATCAATGTAGCTTAGTGTAATAACTTTAAATGACAGGTATAAAAAAAGGCGCTCTGATGAGCGCCTTTCTTCTTAAATTTGGTTTGGCTTACAGGCGAACGACGTTCGCAGCCTGTGGGCCTTTTTGACCTTGCTCGATATCGAACTCAACCTGCTGGCCTTCTGCTAGTGTGCGGAAGCCTTCACCAACGATAGCACGGAAGTGAACGAATACGTCTGGACCGTTCTCTTGCTGGATAAAACCGAAACCTTTCTCTTCGTTAAACCACTTAACGGAACCATTAGCTTTGGACATGGTGTCTCCTGAATATATTAACTAGGTGTTGCAGTGACGCGAGTGCCGTTAATCGACTCTATGGGCAAATGTAGCGAATATCTTCAGGACAACTAACTTTCCAGCCTAACGGTGGGGTGTTTCGATGTATCTATATTCAATTGCTGCATAAATTTCCGATTATTAAAGCTTAAAAACAGCTTCAACAGGACTACGCGTTGTTTGCGCGTTAGTTTGCTCATTTTCTGACTCTCTATGTCAAGGTGTCAACGGTAATGAGCACTGCCAACCAACACGGTTGAACAGATCTAAGAGTACACCCAAAAAAAGATAAGGTAAAATCCTTTTTCCAATGATATGGCCATCGTTGCGACAGGCTTTTACAAAAGTGGGATCACGCTCAGAGAGTCATGTCGTTCAATCGAGATAAAAAGAGGGGAAAAAGCGATCTGAGTGAGACGAGTGTCAAATTTACCATCGTTATCTGTCTTTCTACACTGACATTGGCGTATGCTTAAACTTCAGGCATGCAAGCGTTGTCGTCATGTCTGAGTCATTGTCACCCTCTATCAGCGTCGTGTTAGCGACAGTCATAGGATCCCTTAATGGATAACGTTTTTTTTGAAATATCGAGTTTTATTGGCGTATGGATAGTACTGGCGATCTTAGTGATTGTCGTACTGCGCAGTGCCATTACGTTTGTGCCACAAAATACTGCCTATGTGGTTGAAAGGTTTGGTAAGTACTATAAAACAATGGAAGCTGGGCTCAACGTCATTGTTCCCTTTATCGACCGTGTGGCGTATACACGGACTTTGAAAGAACAAGCCTATGATGTGCCTAGTCAGTCTGCGATTACGCGTGACAACATTTCGTTGGGTGTGGACGGTGTACTCTATATCAAAGTGCTTGATCCCTTTAAAGCCTGCTATGGCGTGAATGATTATGTCTATTCCGTCACGCAACTTGCGCAAACCACCATGCGTAGTGAAGTAGGTAAAATGGAGCTGGATAAAACGTTTGAAGAACGTGAAAGCTTGAACATTGCCATTGTCTCGGCCATCAACGAAGCGGCTCAGCCTTGGGGTGTACAAGTGCTTCGTTACGAGATAAAAGATATTGATCCTCCACGGTCGGTGCTCGAAGCAATGGAGCGTCAGATGAAGGCCGAACGTGAGAAACGTGCCGTGATCCTTGAGTCTGAAGGGGCTCGTCAATCAGATATTAACGTGGCAGAGGGTCAGAAGCAGTCACGGGTTTTAGCGGCAGAAGCGGAAAAAGCGGAACAAATTCTGAATGCGGAGGGTGAAGCGCAAGCCATTCTAGCCGTCGCTCAAGCTCAAGCCGAAGCGCTTGAAATTGTCGGGACACGAGCTATCACCGAAGAAGGTCAAAAAGCGATTCAGCTTGATTTAGCAGAGAAAGCAATTCGCGCGAAACAAGCAATTGCCAAAGAGTCGTCGGTCGTCTTGTTGCCTGATTCGGGCACGGGAGCTGCGAACGTGGTTGCAGAAGCGATGACCATCATTGAATCGCTTAACAAAACAAAAAGCAGTTAGGGTAAATACGTGAGTCACTATCTTGCAGAGTTAACTATTATCATTGGTCTGCTGTTGTTAGCTGCTGAAGTTTGGCTGCTCGGTTTGTCAACGATTGTCTTATTAGCAACCGGGTGTGCTGCGGTTTTAGTTGGGTTACTGGCCATGATTGGGGTCTTGCCCGAAACCGTGACCGCATTGTTTAGTGGTACTGGCATCGGCGCAGGATTACTTACCTTAGCGCTGTGGCGACCGCTTAAACGGTTACAGCATAAAGAACGTAGTCCGGACAATCGTCATAGTGACTTTATTGGACTGACCTTCGCTCTGACTTCACCATTAAGTCGCGAACAACTGTCGTCGGCCAAGTACTCTGGAGTGACATGGCAATTGCAACTGAGTGCTAACGCAGGGGATATTATCCTGCAGCCTGGTGAGCAAGTGAAAGTGATCGGTGTGGATGTAGGCCGGTTTACTGTTGAGCCCGTTTTATCATCGTAAGCGGGTATTTCTACCCGCCTGGTGATTGAATGGGCGCTTTGTTATAGGGCAATAAATCGCTGACATCACAGCTCTCTTCTCGCTGAGGTAGCTC
>NZ_MUFR01000083.1:0-2700 GCF_001996185.1 Salinivibrio costicola subsp. alcaliphilus | reverse complement strand
GGCGCCCGTTGGCAATGTGCACCTATCCATCATCGTGCTGGGGCTTGTGTCACCTACGCCAATGGCACCATCGATGTATAAATTTTGTCATTGTATGCATTCCCACGCAGGAGCGTGGGAACGAGTAATCGTAGCCAATGGCACCACCGATATATAAACCAGGCGTAGGTCGGCATAAGCGCCTTCTCGATCGCGCAAGCTTGGTGTGATTTGCGCTGCGCGCCATCCGACATTAAGGTCAAAGTTGGCGCCGATCGTGACAGGCGCAGTGCAACTGGCGCCCGTTTACAATGTGCACCTATCTATCATTGTGCTGGGGCTTGTGTCATCTCTTACCCTACTCAGATTCACTCGCTTTTTTACGCTTTTCTGATGATGAAGAGTCAGAAGCAGAAAAAGGATTCGGGGAGGACTCGCCGTTGCTATCGGCGATGCTTTCTACGGCGACTGGCTCGATACCTACACCGACGCGTAATCCTCTTGTTGCCTCCCAGACTACTGATTTTGTTTTCGCTCGTTGAACTCAAGTTATGCTTAGGTTTTATCCTGGCCCCACATTCTTTTTTGTCTCAATGCACTGGCTGAATATGTTAGCTGTGAAAAACTTTATCCACGAAAAGCGATTAATAATAAAACAGGGAGGCCTGTTAGCCACACATTAGCCAATAAAGTTGACAGTCTATATATAAGGTAATCAGAGCCATAAATAGATTGGATGCTTTGACGCCACTCTTGAATCTCTGCCTTCGGTATTCGCCAACCGTATCTAAGCATGAGGTATGCGTACCATATGTGACTTGTAGAGCTAGCAAATACCCATGAAAGATTACTCTCTAAAATAAATTTAGCTCGCTCTCTAAACTTAGATGGAGCACTATTCACAATGCAATGAAGGATCTCGTACTTTCTCTTCCGAAGCTTTATTGATAGGTAGATATTCAAGATCAAATATGGGAATCCGCCTACTACTAGCAGTAACACTCCGGCTTTAATCACTAAATCAATCAAAGATCATTTCCTCTATAACTTTCCCTGTTTCGTTCGAAAGTTCTCCACCATACATTCCCCACATAAAAGAACCACCAGCAACCAATGCAATTGATAATCCTCCAGTTGCAGGTATAAGAGCGATGCCCCATCCTATAGCAAGTCCCCCCAAAACATTTGTCAGACCTGACGTACTATTTCTAACAACTCTTCGATTGCAGGTTTCCTCAAACCAGCCACTACTATTACATGTAGTTACCACATCAGTAGCGTTTCCATATAACCCGGCTCCAATTACGAGACCGTTAGCGATACCTAATGAGCGGCTAAATGACATCGCCTGTTTATACAACGCGGTCATTTCAATACCAGAAATTGCTTTAGAAAAGTCTCTTGCTCGGTAAAGTTGACGTTTACCGACATTTAGGTAGTTATTGATACGCTTTGTCTGTATGTTTCTAATATATCCTGGCTTTCCAATCTCCGTCAGTATTAACTTCATCTCTTGCTGAAATGTGCGGGCTTCTTTTCTCCATGCTTTGTAGTCAGGGTGAGAGTATAGCTTTGGTCCTGACAGCCCCTCCGTTCGAGAAGCTACGTGACGAGAGTAGTCAGCAAAGGACTTCATTTTTTTGCTTATTTTGTCACCTTGGACCTGAGCGCCGGCAATCACAGCGCCAGAGCCAGCCAAAAGGTGGTTTAGATCTAGCTCGGCCAGCATAGATGTGTTTGCGTCCTGCTGGTGAATATCTAGGCCAGATGTTGCACTCAAAAGTAGCGCATTCGTTGTTGTTTCGTGATGCTCTGCGAACCACTTTTTCTGTTCACTTGAAAGGGTGAGGAACTCACTCATTAAGTCGTTAGCCTGTTTGATGGCAAACTCTTCATCCGGATGGACTTCAGACCAAGGCGACACGACAAGGGGCATTCCTTCAATAATCTGGCTAAAACTACGTCTCAAATGAGGATTTGAATTAAGAACATGCTCGATTATATGTTCTTGATTTGATAAATATGTTTCAAGCGCAAAATCCTCCATGCTCATTCGTTTGTCAGCAAAAACAAGATACACATCATCAACGTCTTGAGGGGATAGCTGAGTTAAATTGACAACTGAAATTTCAGCGCTCAGCATTTTGTCACGATTTATTGGTTTGACCGACGTCCCCTGCAAAATGCCATCAAATGTGTAGTGGGTATTAGCAGCAAGGTTATATTTCTGTGGTTTTTCTGGTGGTAAATTACGCGTTATTGATTGCTTTTCTTTTTTCGCCGCCGGCTGGCTGACCGTTAGGTTATCACCCACGGCTAAAGCCATCGGATCGGCGTCATACTGCGGGTTCAAATCCAATAGCTGCTTGGCGGATAAGCCATGTTGTTCGGCAATGGTGGGCCATGATTCACGTTGGCGCGTGGCCGGATCGGCTTTGACCGTGTGGGTTGTCGGCTGTTTTGTCTCATCACGCTTATCGGTATCTTTTTCAGATGAAGGTTCATCTCGTTTGGCGATAGCTTGCTTGGGCGCGGCGAGTAATTCATTGATAGACAGTTTAATGCCGTTTTCTTCCAGCCATTCATCGTCTAGATTATCAAGCAAGTCACGCGTGATCGGTGCTTTGAGATAGACAAGATGTTGGTCTTCGACCTCTTTGCCGCCAATCTTCCAGTACACCAGAATGGCGCTTTGATAACGATTAAAACCTTGCTCCTGGT
>NZ_MUFR01000082.1:0-2850 GCF_001996185.1 Salinivibrio costicola subsp. alcaliphilus | reverse complement strand
AGCTGGGGATCACGGTCAAGACATATGTGACACTAAAAGCTGCAAATGATCGCTGGATCACACTATTTTAATTCATTAATTGGCTGCGGAATGACGGATAATAGAGAAATCATAATGCTAATTTCGGATACGATCTTAATCAAAGGCTATCTCCTCGAAAAACAAACCTACTTGCTGAGATAGGTCACCACCATACACAGGGCGAGCGCATGAGTTGAATTAATGTAAATTCTCACAAACCATTAACCGCGAGATGGTTGTTTTAAGCTGCTTTTCTTTTATCCCCGTTTGTTTCTTAACCGCATAAACCTGGGCTTATGCAGCTCAACTCTTAGCGAGTTAACAAAGAGTGTGATTTCCGTTTACAAATAATCTACTCGTGCGGTTGCCCTGCCACCATACATCCCCCAGAATAAAGAGCCTCCACCAACTAAAGCTATCGACAGCCCCCCAGTTACAGGGATTGCAGCTAGAGCAATGCCTATACCAATACCTCCCGAAACGTTAAAAATTCACTCGCAGTATTATTTACTATATTTCTATTACAAGTATCCTCAAACCAGCCACTACTATTACATGTAGTTACCACATCAGCAGCGTTTCCATATAACCCGGCTCCAATTACGAGACCGTTAGCGATACCTAATGAGCGGCTAAATGACATCGCCTGTTTATACAATGCGGTCATTTCAATACCAGAAATTGCTTTAGAAAATATTAAATTTAATGGCTCTTTTTACATTAACCTAGGGCTACAATAATTTGGCTATAAGCGCTATACATAATGTTATAATAAATAACCAAAACCCAATGCAATGCAACCACATAAATACATTAAATTTCCAAGAGTAAACTTTTACTCTATAACGTATAAAAGGGTACTTAAAGCAATATACCATGAATCTGTTCAAGATATTGTAAGACATCATACATTGATAATCAGAGTGAAGTTTATCGACGTCTTTTGCTAGTTGTTTATCAATAAAAACAATGCGTTGAGGATCTCCCAAGCTCAACACGGCTCCAGATATAGCACCTACCACACACCAAATGACAAAGTACCAAAATATGACTATTGAGAATAAGGCTAAAACTAATTTAAGAGTAATCATCAAAAACTTTCCTGAATGACTTCGAGTTGCTCTTGCCCCCACTGATAAGCAATATAAATAACATCACCGACATTCTTTCCTATAGTAGCACCAGCGACACCACCTACAGCACCACCTGCAACAAAAGCACCTATTGAAGCAATTGCTAAGATCGGAGCAGAAGTTACACCAACAACCCCTAGAGCTAATAGTGTTCCACCGACTGCAGCATTACCCATGAAGCCTCCACCGTAAATTCCACCAACAAACCCGGCTACTTCACGAGTAGTGACTTTGCCACATTCCCCTGATCCATCGACGGAACAGGCTTCATAAATATTCTTCACGCCACTCGCGCCTCCAAGCAACAGCCCGACATAGCCGACGCCACGGGAAGCTCCAATACCGATTGCGACATTTGCCATACGTTTACCTAAATTAGGTACGAAGCCTTTTGCGATAATTTCATCGGCATGATGAACGACAGAACGCGTGGATAGTTTGAGATTGCGCTTAATTTGTGTATAGACAGGGATTTTAACGCTACGTCGAGATAATGCAGCAAAGCTTCCATCTAGTTTTTGAAATAGTGAGACTCGCTCAGCGACAAAAGAACCATAGTTAATACCACCAACACGGCTCGCCATCGCCACCTGAGAGACGTAGAGGTGGTTAATTTCCAAAAGTATGTTATTAATATTTTTTAAATGTTGCTCAACTCCTACAGCTACAGCACCAACTCCCATGGAAGCATAAGCATATAAATCACTTGGTAAGCCATCTTTGCCTACCTTTTTCATGGCTTCGTCAGCGTAAAAATCTAGCAATTCAAAGTGACGATTAACGGTGGAAACTTGCTCTTCAGTTAATTTTGCTAACTCTGTACTTGCTGCTGTTGCTTCTTCAATAAGAGCCGACAGCTTACTTCTCTGTGCTTCAGTGGATGGCTCTTTGGTTAGTACAACTACAATTTCCCCTTGACGGACAGGATTGTTCAAATGTGTATTGTATTTCGTCAAAAGCTTTTGGGTGTCGTCACTTGTATCTGAGGAAAAAAGGTTTTGCCAATAGTCGTCGAGAGGCTGCGTTTTTTCTACTTGAGTGAAGCCAAGCTCAAATTCAGTTGCAACATCAGACACCTTTTTGATATTAACAACGGTCACCTCTTTTTGGACTAATCTTTTATGATTAATAGCAACTGTTGAAGTATCAACTAAACAGCGCTCTGTATAGTCATAGTAAGTGTTCAGAGGGTGATTAAATGGCTTAGGGCTCTCAGGTGGTAGCTCATAAATAGATTTCTTTTCAATGTTTTGTGGTTGCGGACCCTTCACAGTTAGCAAATCACCTACCGCCAATGCCACTGGTTCAGCGTCATACTGCGGATTCAACTCCAACAGCTGCTTAGCGGACAGGCCATATTGTGCGGCAATAGTAGGCCATGATTCACGTTGGCGTGTGGCCGGATCGGTTTTGACCGTGTGGGTTGTCGGCTGCTTTGACTCATCACGCTTATCGGTATCCTTTTCAGAAGAGGATTCATCTCGTTTGGCGATAGCTTGCTTCGGCGCAGCGAGTAATTCATTAATAGACAGTTTAATACCGTTTTCTTCCAGCCATTCGTCGTCCAGGTTATCAAGCGCGTCTTGCGTGATAGGCTCTTTGAGATAGACAAGATGTTGGTCTTCGACCTCTTTGCCGCCAATCTTCCAGTACACCAGAATGGCGCTTTGATAACGATTAAAACCTTGCTCCTGGT
>NZ_MUFR01000081.1:0-2943 GCF_001996185.1 Salinivibrio costicola subsp. alcaliphilus | reverse complement strand
ACACTCAATCCAAGCAGCTCAGAAGACAATCAACGAGGCGGTCAAAAAAGCGCCGCTTAATTAGGAAATCTGGTCAACTACCTTGAAATCTACCGCCTCTGTCGAGAGACCGATAACAAACATGAACGCACCTTAGAACTCCAAGCACCAAACTCGAATACTCGACTGGGTCTCGAACCCGTATTACGCAAACAAGAGTTAGCTTATTATGAATACTGCGTCCAATCAAAACATCTACATCGGCGTCGATACCGGCAAAGCGCAACTCGACATCTACGTCAGACCAACTGCGCACTTCTTCTCTGTGCCAAACACTGATAAAGGCATTAAAGATGCATTGAAAATCATCAAGCCATATCAGCCTGAGCGCATCATCATTGAAGCCACTGGCCGATTAGAAATGCCCTTTGTGCTCGCGTGTATTGAAGCCAATTTACCCATCGTACGCGCCAACCCTGTGCACATTAAACGCTTCGCCGGCGCCATTGGCCGCAGAGCGAAAAATGACCGCTTAGATGCTGAGTTAATCGCACATTATGGCGACGCCATTAAGCCTGAAATCACCATTATCAAGGCGGAAAATATACGTCTAATGAGTGACTTAGTCATCAGGAGAAACCAGCTCCTATCTATGCAAACGATGGAAAAGAACCGCTTGCAGATACTGCCCAAAACCTTGCATTCAACCATCAAACCCTTGCTCACTGCGATGAAAAATCAAATCACCAACATCGAACAAAAACTCGTGACGTTGATTGAAGCATGCCCTGAATATCAGACTAAAAATACGCTCTTACAAAGCGTGCCTGGCATTGGCAGCATTGCGGCAGCATCTATCATCAGTAACGTCCCTGAGCTGGGCTATATAACTAAAAAACAAGCGGCATCTCTCATTGGTGTTGCACCCGTGACAAAAGAAAGTGGGCGATATAAAGGCAAACGGGTGATCCAAGGTGGACGTGCTCAAGTTCGTACCGTGTTGTATATGGCGATGATGTCTGCGATGCAATGTAATCCTGTTTTTAAAGCGACGCATACCCGATTAGTGGCCGCTGGAAAGCCGAAAAAAGTCGCCATTATTGCCTGTGTGCGCAAGATGGTAGTGATCTTAAATTCGATGCTCAGAGACGGCGTGATGTGGGATAAAAATCTCGCTAAAATTTAGTGATTGACGACATACTCGTTTGTTAGCCCACTATTTCGGCGTTACATCTAAGTAAGCATAGAAACCTGTCTCTATCTTGTGCTCTGTTCCACCAATTCCTTTATAGTAATAGTTCAGGTAAATTGGCTGTGATGATGTTTGATATCCACCATTACCTGAGCGTACATACTTCTTATCTAATTCTTTCTGAATGGACTCAGGAATACTAGATTCCTTACCAACACCTAAAAAGTTTTCATAGTGCGTCTTTGAACTAACATACCGTTTAAGCTCATTTATTTCGACTATTGGAATGGAGGCTGTTTTATTTGAACCTATTCTCAGTGTTCCAGAGCGTGAAAAATCAGAGCGGCTTACTACATCAAAATCCACTGGTTCTCCGTTATTTACAATCATTGCACTGAACTCTAGCGCTGGACCACGAGAAACATTCTCAAACTCTATTGTAAGGAACGCAGAATCATCAGTAATCCATTTGGTTATCTCGACAAGCTTTACGTTTACTTCAGGCTTGTACTCCTCTTTAGCAATCTCTTGATGAATATCTTTATCTGCAAACGGGTTGTGTATAGTCAAGCCTATACCTAATATAGCCAAACTAATGCCTAATATTCCCAGCAACCACCCCCAAAACGAGTACTTACTAGGAAGTGTCCATTTTTTATACTGGCTGTATTTTGGAAACAATTTTCTAACCTCTATCTATAATTCACTTTGATGGGCTAACGCCCAAAGCAGCGTGCGCTGCTTTTTGGCGTCCGCTGCCTTTGTTTGTTATGCATTTTCACCAACTGACTCTACTTGTGTATTAAGTATCTGGCGCATCATTATGAGCGAAAATTTCACTCCGTCTTTTTCTTCAATCATATCTTTAAGATATATCTTGTTGTTGTCGTATTTTTCGGGAAAACGAATACTCATATAAGTCATGCGTTTTTTATCTGCTTCCCAGAAGCGATACTTCACTTCATCGTGGCCAGCATACTTTTTTAGGAAGCGGTCAATCGTCAAGCCTTCTCTCTGCCAATTAACTAACTCTTTACTCACCCACACCTCATCCCATGTTTCAAATACGGGGAAATGAGCGAGTATGTTACGTACGAACTTAAACAGAGGGCCCCCAATCTCAGATTCCATCGGAGGACGCTGCCTCTTTAGCGCTTCAAGTACATGCTTGAATGGCTCATAAGCTAAAAGCTCGGCATAAACTGCAAAGATGCTCGACACTTTCCCAAACCTATAGCAATCCTCTTTTGCCCAGAAATCATCCACCATGATCTCATCGAACAAGTCGTAAAACCGGTTGTACCCAAGACTGAGGAATAACTTTTCAGATTTATTAGGTCTCGCTTCCATTACTCAATCTACCTAGATGCATAACGCCTGGGCTCAGCGGCCGATTTGGAGGCGCACAGCGCCGGAAAAGCGGTCCGCTGCAGCCCCTTGTTATGCTTTCCAACCATGGTTGTCGCCTCGGACAATGGCCCTTTTCGTAAAGCCCTTCAAATCATCTATCTCTTCAATCCAAAGATCTAGGTTTCCGTAGGCATTTTTGAAGTCATCCCACGACAAAGGGCTATCATCAAATTTTTCAATGCCTCTTGAATAATTAAATAGTCTACCGACTAGAGCTTGGAGCTCCCCTAACCTATAGAGATAGGATCTGATATTTTCCTTTATTATACCCAATTAACTTGAAGATGCATGATTGAACATCTGAAAGTTATCGTTAATACGAGACGTCAAAGACCCTGCGATCTCAGGAAGAGTCACAGTAA